>CAYQDP010000181.1:0-5799 GCA_964416235.1 uncultured Flavobacteriaceae bacterium
TGGGAAGGAAAGGGCTTTCTTGAAGACTAATGTTGCGTGTATTAAAAGCTGAAACTGCCTTAATCTTTACTTATTATTGTTGATGTGGCAACCGAATAATTAAAATTTTCCTTTGGGAAAGATTTTTCCATAGAATCGCCAACCTCCATTAAAGCATTTATTCCAAGTGAAATAGGTTCTACATGAAAGAAACCATCCGGACTGTTTATGTCAATTGGATTTCCGTTTGCGATGCTAACGACTAGAACAGCAATATAAATGACAATAATAGCGGAGGCAACAAGGTAAGTTACAATACCCGTAGTAATTACGAGCGCCTTAAACATACCAGCTCCGAAACTGATTGTTTGAATTGACTTCATGTCATTTAGTCTCAGTTTTACGGCTCCAATAGAAACCACGGAATCATTATCAATGTGTAACGAACCTCTGAATACATTGCCATTATGGTAGGTTACTTTTAACCAACGGCCTTCCTTAACGGCAAATTGCGTTTTATCACTTTTGTCTTCTAGAATTAAATACTTTTTCTGAGCAAAAGTAGTTAGAGCGGCGAGAAGGAAATAGATATAAAGTAAAAATCGCATACTATTAATATTATGTGAGACTATATTCCTTCTCGGTTTTATAAATCATGAATTAAGATGAGCAATAAGCACTAAATCAGTATACGGTAGGCCATCGGTTCCGGTACTAATTAAACGCTGGGTTTCAATATTAGTAAAGCCATTTTTAATTAGTGCTTCCGTTAAATAAGCTGCTTCATGAAAGTGCATGAATATCTCATCGCCCTGACTTCCTTTTTTCGGACCCGATTTAGAGTAATCATCTTCCATTGTGCTGATGTAAATTACTCCATTTTTATCCAACACATAAGTCGCATCTTTTATAAATTGTAACACCTCTTCTTTGGAAAAATAGGGGAAACAAAATCCGCACATAATACCTTGATACTTTTTATTTAACGATGTAATCTTACGCGCATCCATTAATTTAAATGTTGCAGTAGGATTATGTTGTTTAGCAATCTCCAACATTTGCGGAGCCATATCCGTACTTAAAATTCTTAATAAAGAATTTTGACTTAAAAGATATCTGGTGATATTGCCCGGACCGCAAGCTACTTCTAAAATTTCTGCGCCTGCTTTTGGTAAGTGTGATAGAAAAGAATCAAAGGTTTTGTGATATAAGCTTACGTCCATAAACCGCTCGCTATATTGTTGAGCGTATTTATTGAAAATATCAACGGCTATTTGATTTTTATTCATTTTTAGTTAAAGAAAGTACGAATAAATTATTAAAAATGATTAGTAGTATTAATTTTTAAAATTACTTAGTCATAATTAATGCGCTAGTGGTTTTTTCTTAATCATACCACCAACGGTATCTTTTACGCTATTCATCACCACAAATGCATTCGGATCAATTTTTTCTATTTCTAATTTCAACTTACTTATTTCTAATCGCGTGATAACAGTATAAATAATATCGAACTCACTATTGTGTCCCTTTTTTCCATAACCGCGTTTTCCTTTGTATACAGTCACACCTCGTCCCATTGTTTCCGTAATCATCATTCGTAATTCTTCACTATGAGAGGAGACAATTGTAACGCCGGTATATTCATCAATACCTTCTACAACGAAATCAAGCGTTTTTGAAGCTGCCAGATAAGTCAGCATAGAATAGAGTGCTGTGTCAATGGAAAGAAAATAAGCTGCAGTTGAAAAGATAACAACGTTAATTACTGTAATAATATCTCCGATGGTAGCGCCTGCTTTTCTGCTGATATAGATTGCTAAAACTTCAGTCCCATCTAACACACCACCACCTCTTACCGACATGCCAATTCCTGCGCCAAGAAAAAAGCCACCAAAAATAGACACGAGTAATTTATCGTGAGTAACTTCAGGAAAATGAAAAAATGCTAAGGCAATTGCGAGACCTAAGATGGCCGCACTCGCTTTAATGGCAAATGTTTTCCCAATAACCTTGTAGCCTAAAATAATAAATGGAATGTTGATAAGAGGTATTAGAATGTAGAGTGGTGTAGTTGTAATTTCGGAAACTAAAAGTGAAATACCTGTAACGCCGCCGTCAATGAAATTATTAGGTAATAAAAAACTTTCTAGTCCGAATGCTGCAGAAGCAATACCGATAATTAAAAACAAAGAATCTTTTATTAATCCTTTATAAGTAATTTTAAAAATACGCCATTTTTTCGCAAACTCGTATGCGGTTGCGCTGTTATTTCCGGATGTTTTTTTCTTTTTATCATCCAGAACTTGTTTAATTATTATTTGCTTAAAAATCGGATTCAATTAAGTTTTCACTTTTTGCTAATATAGCGAAAACTTATTTGTAATCGGAATTTAATAATTGCGATGCTTGTTAAAAATAACTAAACAGGAATGACTTTATTGTTTTTTATTTTGATTGCTACCTCTGTTATTTCCATTTCTTCTAAAGCCGCCTTTTCTGTTTTGTCCTCCGGGTTTAAATGGCTTCTTCTCAAATTTTTTATTGGCTTCAGGATTGTATTCTGGTCCTTCGCCTAATTGTTCCTGGATTTGAAGTTTGTTAACATCATAGCCCATTAATGCTTCAATTCTTGCAAACTTGCCTTGGTCTTTTTGATTGATGAAAGTAATTGCAACACCTGCTTTTTGTGCGCGAGCAGTTCTTCCAATACGATGGATATAATCTTCAGGATCGGGAGGTGCATCATAATTTACTACTAAACTTATTCCTTCTACATCAATCCCCCTTGATAAAATATCTGTTCCAATTAATACGCGCAATTTTCTGTTTTTAAAGTCGCGCATAATTTCTTCGCGTTCCGCTTGTTCTAAATCACTATGAAACGCTTTAACAGATGGTTCCATTTTTCGAATTGTTTTTTCGAGAGCTTTTACATTCTCCTTAGTGCTTGAGAAAATAATTACGCTTTGATAATCTTCATTTTTTAAAATTTCCTGCAATAAAGATTCCTTTTGATTATCATATACCACATAGGCTTGCTGATTAATTCCTGCAGCGGGCTTGCTAATGGCAATGTTAATGGTTTCAGGTTCGGTTAAAATTTGATTTGCCAGTTGTCTTATTTTTGGTGGCATGGTAGCTGAAAACAAAATGGTTTGTCGCTTTTTCGGGAGATAACTGATAATGGTTCTGATGTCATCAAAGAATCCCATGTCTAACATACGATCAGCTTCATCTAATACTAAATGTTGAAGATGGTCGAAATTAAGCTGACCCATTTGTAATAATGCAATTAAACGTCCCGGGGTTGCGCAAACAATGTCTACACCTTCCTGCATGGCTTGTCGTTGTTTCTCGAACGTTATGCCATCACTTCCTCCATAGACAGCAATTGACCCCACAGAGCAAAAATAACCCATGCCGTCAATCTGTTGGTCGATTTGTAAAACCAATTCGCGTGTAGGTGCAATAATTAAGGTGTTAAGGTGTCGAGTAGGGGCGTGTAAAATATGATTAATGATTGGCAAAAGGTATGCAGCAGTTTTTCCTGTGCCTGTTTGCGCACATGCAATCAAATCTTTATGTTGTAAAATAACAGGAATTGCTTGCTCTTGAATGGGAGTTGGTTGTTTGTATCCCATGCTGTATAAGCCGTCCATTAAAGCTGAGTCAAATTTAAAATCGTCGAATGTCAATGTGTAATGTGTTTAAGGGTTTGGCTATAATTTTATTATTAATTACTGAAGAAATCTTTTTCTGATTGTAAACTAATTCCTTGTAATTCCTTTTCTATGTCGGTACATTTTTGAAAGTATACTTTCTTGAATCGAATATGAGCTTCTGTATTCTCATGAATAGGACGATGAGATGCAGCAGTAATTATATCCTTTATTTTTTCGTTTAATTTTTTCGTCTCAGGATTAAAATAACTCAATTCAAATTTCTCCCAAACATACTGTATGGCTTGATGGTTAGGGTGCGCCATATCAGGTTTGTAAAAGCGATAATCGCGCAAATCGTCGGTTACTAATTCGTATGCAGGAAAATAAGAACAATAATTGTATTCCTTGATGATTTCGTGAACACTGTAAGTTAAAACAGCTTTACTCAGATTGTTTTCAATTAATCCATCTTTCAAATATTTTACAGGAGAAACAGTAAAAATGATTTTTAGTTTTGGATTGAATACTTTTAAGTCTTCAATGAGTTGAGAGTAGCGATTAATGATTTCACCTGGCTGCAATTGCTCTTTTGAAAATTTGCTTTGTGGAAATTTATGACAGTTGGCAACTACTTCTGAATTATCGTTGTTAACATATACATTTGAAGTTCCGAAAGTAATAAGCAATACATCCGCATGTTTTAAGGCATTGTGTGCCTGACGCGTTGTGTGATTTATTTTGTTTACCAGCTCTTCTTTATTTGTATTCGAAAAACTACCGTGATGATTAAAGCTATGATAAAGACCGTTGGTGAAAACTAAATTATTATCTGTTATGATGGTGTTGTTTAAATAATCATTTAATGCCGTAGCTATGCTGATGGGGTTAAATAAAATTCCATTTGGATTTAAAGTACAGTTAAATTTAAGTTCATGCAGCTTTTCTCCAATGTTTTCAGCAAAGCAAGACCCCATCAAAAACAATTTGCTTTCGTGACTAATGTTAAAGGGTTGTTCGGGATGTATATAATTTAAATGAAACTGCATTACTTTATCATTAACTCTTTGTGTTTGTTGACTAAAAATAATTTCGCGGCTTCATAATTGTTTTCAATGATTCCATCTAAAATGGCATCACGCAGAGCGTTTTTCAAAATGCCAATTTCTCGTCCTGGTGTTAAACCAAACATTTGCATGATTTCTTCTCCCATTACCGGAGGTTGCCAATTGCGTAAACGGTCTTTCTCTTCTAACTCAACTAATTTATGACGTACAATCTCAAAGTTCTGCATATAGCGCTTTACTTTGTTTGGATTTTTAGTTGTGATGTCTGCTTCACATAACGTCATTAAATCATCTATGTCGTCGCCGGCTTCAAACAACACACGTCTCACTGCGCTATCAGTAACTTCTGTTTTAGCTAAAACAATAGGACGAAGATGAAGCATTACTAATTTTTGTACGTACTTCATTTTTTCATTGAGGGGTAATTTTAGATTAGCAAATATTTTCGGTACCATTCTGGCACCTTTATCTTCATGCCCGTGGAATGTAAATCCATGTCCGGGTTCAAAGCGTTTTGTCGCAGGCTTTGCAATGTCATGAAGTATTGCCGACCAACGTAACCATAAATTATCGCTCTTTCGAGCAACGTTATCTAAAACTTCTAAAGTGTGATAGAAATTATCTTTGTGTGAAAGTCCGTTTACAGTGTCAACACCATGTAACTTAGCCATCTCAGGAAAAATGATGTGTAAGAGGCCGGTATCAAATAATAATTTAAATCCTACAGAAGGAATAGGCGAGAGTATGATTTTATTTAATTCATCAGCAATACGTTCTTTCGATACGATTTTAATTCGCTCTTTATTTTCTGTAATGGCAGTTAATGATTTTTTCTCGATTGTAAATCCAAGTTGAGAAGAGAATCGAATTGCACGCATCATTCTTAAAGGGTCATCACTATAAGTAATGCCGGCCTCTAAAGGTGTGCGAATGATTTTGTTTTCAATATCTTTTAGTCCGCCAAAAGAGTCGAGTAGTTGGCCATAATTATTTTTACTGAGACCGATTGCTAAAGCATTAATTGTAAAATCACGGCGGTTCTGGTCATCTTGCAAAGTTCCATCCTCAACCACCGGTTTACGTGAATTGCG
>CAYQDP010000182.1:0-5798 GCA_964416235.1 uncultured Flavobacteriaceae bacterium
TAAAGTACAAATGGGATTAATGACTGCCGACCAGCTGGATGGTTTTGAAAAAGGCGTAAAATACCAAATGTATCATGTGCTAGCTATGTTACTATTAGTTGTGATGCATAAACAAGGAGAAAACAAATATTTCATGTGGGCCTATGCTTTTTTCTTTTGGGGAATAATCCTGTTCTCAGGCTCACTTTACTTTTTAACAACCAGAAACTTATTGGGAATGGACTGGTTAAAGTTTTTAGGTCCGGTTACCCCACTAGGCGGCGTTTGTTTTATAATTGGCTGGTTGTGCTTAGGGATTTCCATGTTAAAAAGTGATAAAAACAAATAACTAATATCATCTGGCACCAAACTTGCCTTTATTAAAATAATTAGCATATTTACATCATTAAAACAAACATTATGAAAAACATTGCAATAGTACTTTTTGGCAGTTTAGCTTTAATAATTGCTTCCTGCAAAGCAAAATCAAGCACTAAAACCGCTTCTAACACATCTGTAACTCAACCAATGGTAACAAACGGAGAACAAACTATAAAATACCGCTTAGTAGTTTCATTTACAAGCCACGCTTCAGGTATCGATGCTACTAAATACGATTTGATTCTAAACTATATTAAAAATCACGCTAAAAAGCCTGTTTACGACGAATTACCAATGGGCCGTGAAGGAGAACGCGATGTTTGCATGCTTTTAAAAGAAATGAACAGTTCGGAACAAAAGAGCTTCATTGAGGAAATAAAAAAGCTTGCTCAAGGATCTGACAGAGTGGTTGTTAGCGAAAATTTAGAACGAACCAAACGAGCACAATAATTGTGGAAAAACGGGCCTCAAAAAGCCCGTTTTTTTATTACCTTTGCACATCTAAAATCTCTTATTAAAATGAACGAAATCGGATTAAAAGCTGAGAATTTTTCTGTAGCTGATCTCGGCCTTTCTAATGTTGAAATGGCTTACTGGAATCTTCACCCAAGTGAATTAGTTGAAGACACAATTTCGCGCGGACAAGGCGTGTTAACAGATGTAGGGGCTCTTGCCATCGATACCGGTGAATTTACCGGACGTTCTCCAAAAGATAAATATGCAGTTGTAGACTACAACACCAAAGATTCAGTTTGGTGGGGTGATGTAAATAACCGTTTTGAAGAAGATAAATTCGATAAGTTACACCACCGCATGTTAGCTTATTTAGGTGGCAAAGAAATTTGGGTACGCGATGCTTACGCTTGTGCGGATCCTAAATATCGCATCAATATTCGTGTTGTTAACGAGCATTCTTGGAGTAATTTATTTTCATATAACTTATTTTTACGTCCAACTCGTGAAGAAATTAAACACTTCAAACATGATTGGTTAATTTTAAACGCTCCGGGCTTTAAAGCAGATCCTAAAATTGATGGAACCCGTCAGCACAATTTCGCTATTATTAACTTCACCAAAAAAATCATTTTAATTGGTGGTACAGGTTATACCGGTGAGATTAAAAAATCAATTTTCACTGTATTAAACTACGTATTACCACACGAGCAAAAAGTATTATCCATGCACTGCTCTGCCAATATTGGTAAAGATGGTGATACTGCTATTTTCTTCGGATTATCAGGTACAGGTAAAACAACTTTGTCTGCCGATCCTAACCGTAAGTTAATTGGTGACGATGAGCATGGTTGGTCTGATACCGGTGTATTCAATTTCGAAGGTGGATGCTACGCAAAATGCGTTGATTTAACAGCAGAAAAAGAACCACAAATTTTCAATGCCATTAAGTTTGGTTCATTATTAGAGAACATTAATTTTTACGACGACACAACTACTGTTGACTACGGTAACATCAGCAAAACAGAAAATACACGTGTAAGTTATCCTGCAAATTACATTGATAACGCGGTTACTCCTGCTGTAGGAGATATACCTAAAAATATTTTCTTCTTAACAGCAGATGCATTTGGTGTTTTACCTCCAATTTCAAAATTAACTACAGCTCAAGCTATGTATAATTTCATTAGCGGTTATACAGCTAAAGTTGCCGGAACTGAAATGGGAATCACCGAACCAACCACAACCTTCTCAGCTTGTTTTGGTAAAGCCTTCTTACCATTACACCCAACAAAATATGCTGAATTATTAGGTGAGAAATTAAAGAAACATCCAAATGTAAATGTTTGGTTAGTAAACACAGGATGGGTAGGCGGTTCTTACGGTGTAGGAAGTCGTATTAAATTATCATACACTCGTTCATTAATTACTGCAGCATTAACCGGTAAATTGGATAATGTTGAATACGGTACAACGAAATTCTTCGGATTAAAATTCCCTAAGGTTTGTCCGGATGTTCCAACTGAAATCTTAGATCCACGCAACAGCTGGAAAGATAAAGACGCGTATGATGCAAAAGCGAAAAATTTAGCTGAACAATTCGTTAAGAATTTTAGTCAGTATGCTTCTGCCGCTAACGAAGAAATCTTATCTGCAGCTCCAAAAGTTGAAGTTGTTGCTTAATTTTATTCTATAACAAAAGAAAAGCCATTCCTAATACGAATGGCTTTTTTGTTTTAAAATATTATATTTGTTTAAGGCATGGAAACGTATAAAATATATTGTGGTGGTGAATTTATCACAACAAACGAATCGCTTTCTGTAATTAATCCTTACACGAATGAAGTATTTGCACAAACTTTCCTTGCCAACGAAAGTACTCTTGAAATTGCGATTAATTTAGCACTCTCTGCCAAGGAAAAGATGAAGGAGCTCCCTTCTTACAAAAAAGCGGAAGCACTTAATTATATTGCTTCAGAAATTAAAACTAATCGTCAGCGCCTTGCTGAAGTTCTCAGTAAAGAATCTGCCAAACCAATTAAGTATGCCTTAAGCGAAATAGATCGTGCAGCTCAAACATTTTTTGTAGCAGCTGAAGAATCAAAACGCTTACCAAAAGAATATATTTCACTCGACTGGACGCCTAACGGAGAAAAACGGGAAGGCTTTGTAAATTATTTCCCCATTGGAATAGTTGCCGGTATTGCCCCTTTTAATTTCCCATTAAACTTAGCTGTGCATAAAATTGCGCCGGCTATTGCAGCTGGTTGTCCCATTATTCTAAAACCTGCTTCCTCTACTCCGCTTTCAACTTTAGAGTTGGCTAAAATCATTGATAAAACCGATTTACCAAAAGGAGCAGTTTCCATTTTACCAATGACCCGCCAAACCGGAAATTTACTGATAACCGATAGCAGAATTAATTTATTAAGCTTCACTGGGTCTCCGGAAGTGGGTTGGCCTATGAAAGCGCAAAGCGGTAAAAAGAAAGTGGTGCTTGAACTTGGCGGCAACGCAGGAGTGATTATCACTGAGAGTGGATTGAATGAAAATACCATTACCAAATGTGTGATGGGAGCTTTTGCTTACAGCGGACAAATTTGCATTCATGCGCAACGAATTTTTGTTCACGAAAAAGTATATAACGCATTCATAAAAGAGTTTATACAGAAAACTTCCGCCTTAAAATTCGGTAATCCTTTGCTTTCAGAAACAGATATTAGCGACATGATTGATGAGGCAAATGCCCAACGTGTCGAAAGCTGGATTATGGAAGCGGTGACAAAAGGAGCTAAATTATTACACGGAGGTAAACGAACCGGAAAATATATAGAACCAACAATTCTTACCAATTGCAATAACGATATGAAAATATATTGTGAAGAGGCATTTGGTCCAACAGTATGTGTTGAAACATATAACGGTAATGTAACAGAGGCAGTTAAAAAGGTCAACGACAGCAAATTTGGTCTGCAATGCGGTGTTTTTACCTATGATATTTCAGAGCTGGATTATTGCTTTAAGAATCTGGAAGTTGGCGGCGTAATTCACAATGATGTACCAACCTTACGATTTGACCATATGCCTTATGGAGGCGTAAAAGAAAGCGGACTTGGGCGCGAAGGTGTAAAGTATGCAATTCTAGATATGCTTGAACCAAAAATTCTAGTCAAATAATTTTTATATTTAGGTAAATACACTATTATTGTAACTGAACTCAACAGTTACTATGAATCTAACGGCAACCACCTTACTCCACCTGAATTTAACTTCCTTATCAATTTCTTTATGATTAAAAATTGTCATATTCATGGCCTTAACGTTAATTATAAAGGTGATATAAAAAAAGGAGCAATTATTTTCATCCATGGCAACTCCTTAAGCTCAAAAACTTTTGAAGGTCAATTACAAAATCTTGATTTTCCAATAGTAACTTTTGATCTGCCCGGGCACGGTTTATCAGACAAATATCAGGACTTTGATAAGATTTATTGTTTACCCGGTTATATTGAAGCCATCAAAACCCTTATTAAGGAATTTGAGATGAGTGGCGTTATTTTAGCGGGGCATTCTTTAGGTGGACATATCGCTATAGAAGCATCTGAAGAATTATCTCAGGTAAAAGGATTTATTATTTTTGGAACTCCACCTATAGGTATTCCACCTGAAATGGAGAAAATGTTTTTGCCCAATCCTCAAATAGATCATTTATTTAGTAAAGACATTTCAGAAGCTGATGCGCTTACACTTGGCACGGAGTTTGTATACAATAATCCTGTATTAGCCTCTCAATTGAAAGAAATGATTTTAAACACAGATGGAAATGCCCGTTTAAATTTGGGCGCTTCTATTGGTAAAGGACAATTTAAAAATGAAAAAGATTTTGTTTCAAAAACAAAATTGCCAATCTGCATTATTCATGGAAATAAAGAAACATTAGTCAATTTAGATTACATGAAAGAATTATCGGCTCCTGCTCTATGGAACAATAAAATTCATTTTTTAGAGAATGTAGCACATGTTCCACAAATGGAAGATTCGGAAAGTTTCAATTCAATTGTTTCAAACTTCTATAAATCCATAATGGTGTAATGGAAAATAATCCAGGTAAAATAGCAGAATATCTTGATTCATTACAACAAAAGCTGTCCGACAGGAAAGTCGTAACCACTCCGGTTAGTCACATTGAAAATTATCCGATTGCTCTTGGTCAATGTTTTTATTTGTTAGATTTTCAAAGTAAAAAGGTAACATTCCAAAAAGGAATCAAGGAATTTCTAGGATATGAACCCCATGAATTTACATTTGATTTAGTTTCCTCTTTTTTTCATCCCGAAGACGCCGATATGGTAGCTCGTTTAATGCGTGCTACATTAATGTTTGCTAGTGAAAACAATGTAAGTAAAGATGTTGCCTTCTTTCTAACTTATCGAATTCGTAAAAAAAACGGTGACTATATAAAAGTGTTTCGACAATCCACCACCTATGATTTAGATGAAGAGGGAAAAATCATTAGCAATTTATCACTGCTTTCCGATATTTCTTTCCTAAACACTGCCAATAAAGTAGAATGGAAATTTGATGCACCCGGATTAGACAAAGAAGAATTTAGAAAATATGTAACAAAGGAATACAAAGGCTTTTTCTCAGAACGAGAAACAGAAATTATTTTATTGGTTGACAAAGGATGGTCGAGCAAACAAATTGCTGAAAAATTATATTTAAGCAAACATACAGTTGATACACATCGACGAAAAATACTAAATAAAGCACATTGCAAGAATGCTGTTGAATTAATCAATTTTTGCAAACATAACGGGATAATATAATTTATCTCCTGACTCAATTCATTTATCGGAATTAATTTAAGGTTGAGCGATTTTGGCCTTTTAGTGCCATTTTATTACGGACCTTTGTATTATAAGTTATGAATAATATCAAATTAGAAGCTACAAAACGCACACCTCAAATTGAATTCAATATAA
>CAYQDP010000183.1:0-5789 GCA_964416235.1 uncultured Flavobacteriaceae bacterium
TACATTTGCATTTACCGGAGCGCCTCAATCTTTTACTGTTCCTGCAGGTGTTAATTCTATTACAATTGAAACTTGGGGCGCACAAGGTGGAGCAAACTGGGTAAACAATACAAACTTTGGTGGTTATGCTAAGGGAACTTTCACTGTTACTCCGGGTGAAGTTTTAGCAATTTACGTTGGCGGACAACCAACAACAGGAATCGTTGGTGGATATAATGGCGGCGGTACGGGTGAAGGTGCAGGTAAAGGCGGCGGAGGCGGAACTGATGTTCGTCGCGGTGGTACTACTTATAACGATCGTATCATTGTTGCCGGCGGCGGCGGCGGTGCAGGTTATTGGAGCAGCTTACATGTTGTAGGCGGACAAGGCGGAGGATTGGTTGGTACAGATGGTTACCGTGATCCAAGCTACGCATCAAATCCGGGTGGACAAGGTGCAACGCAAACAGCGAGCGGCTACGGTACTTGTGTTAGTTTTAGTGTTACTGCTATGGCGGGAGGTTTCGGTTTCGGTGGTTCACCGAGTGGTTGTGGTTGCGAAGGTTACGGTGGCGGAGGCGGCTGGTATGGTGGTGCTGGAAGCGGAAACTGTCGCGGTGGCGGTGGTGGAAGTGGTTATCTATTACCAACAGCTACTAATACCATGTTTGCAACCGGAACCCGCACTGGTAACGGACAAGTTGTACTAACGTACGGCGTCCCTCCGACAGCAACTTTAACTGCAGGTTTACCTAGCGGTTCAGGATTCCCTGTTGGAACAACTGTACAAACTTATTCTGTAGCTGATTCTTTCAGCAACACTGCAACTTGTTCTTTCTCGGTTACGGTTATAGATGCACAAACTCCTACAGTAACTTGTCCCGGTAACGTAACACAATGTATTTCTGTTCCGGTTTCTTCTATTGCTCCGGTTTCTTCTTTTGATAATTGCTCAAGTCCAACCATTACTTATTCATTAAGCGGTGTGACTACTGGAACAGGAACCACTAATGCAAGCGGCGCTTCTTTCAACGTTGGTGTTACTAATGTAACCTATATTGCCACTGATGCAAGCGGTAACGTTGGAACTTGTACTTTCTCTGTTACTATTTCTGCATGTACAGGTGTTGAAGCCATTGCTCCGCTTTCAGGTGTAAAAATTTATCCAAATCCAAACAATGGCGAGTTTGTGGTAAATCTTGGAACTTACAACAGCAACATGACATTAGAAGTTTACAATGTATTAGGTGAGAAAGTTGTAAGTGAAAAAATCACTTCTGAAACTACTCAGGTAAAATTGAATAACAAAGCAAACGGAACTTACATTGTGAAAATCATGCAAGACAATCAAATGATTTATAAGTCGAGCATCATTAAACAATAGTGCTTTATTGCGCCATTAAAAGCTTGTATTAAACACAGGCTTTTAATGGAATCTTACATATGTAAGATATTTACGATTGTTGAACGACAATTATTATTCATTAAAAATACTTTTACCAAAAAAACTTTATGAAATCAATTCTACAAAAATTTAAAGTGCCAATCACAAGTGCAATTTTAGCATTCGGATTGTCAAACCAAGCTCAAGCTCAGTGCTTGTCGATTAATTGCCCACCGAGTTTAACTGTTAACGCACAAACAGGAACCTGTAGTGCTGTAGTTAGTTATTCAGCTCCGGTGGTGAGTTCAACTTGCGGACTTGTAACACAAACGATTAGTTATACGGGAGCAATTCAACAGTGGACGGTTCCTGCGGGTGTTACTACAATGACTATTCAAGCATTAGGCGCTGAAGGTGGAAACAGTACATCATCCACTATTCCTGCAGGATTAGGTGCTGATATCAAAGGGACTTTTACAGTTACGCCAGGTCAAGTTCTGAAAGTATTAGTTGGTCAATCACCAACCGGTGGTAATGGCGGTGGCGGTGGAACTTTTGTAACTGATATGTCGAACAATCCAATAATCATCGCAGGTGGTGGTGGTGGTTCTGCCGGCGCAACGGATTCTCCGAATAAACACGGACAAGCAGGAACTGCAGGTGGAAATGGTGCAGGTGGTGGTGGAACCGGTGGTACAGCAGGAAATGGCGGAAGCATTGGAGCAACTTTTGCTTCGGGCGCAGGTGGAGGTTTATTAACGGATGGCGCTGCAGGTTGGACTACAACATCAGGTGGTAAGTCATTTTTAAATGGTGGTTTAGCCGGGACCGGTGGTGCTATTGGTGGATTTGGTGGAGGCGGAAGTGGTTCAGGTTATATTGTTGGTGCTGGCGGCGGCGGATATTCCGGTGGTGGTTCTGGTTCTAATTCGGCAGGACAAGGTGTTGGCGGCGGCGGCGGCTCATACAATAGCGGCACAAGTCAAGTTAACACTGCTGGTGTTCATACTGGAAACGGTGTAGTATATATTACTTATGGAAGTGGAACTTATACAACAACTCAAACAGCAGGTTTAACAAGTGGCTCTGCTTTCCCGGTTGGCACAACCGTACAAACTTTTTCAGTCGTTGATTCATTTAGCAATACAACAACCTGCTCATTCTCTGTAACAGTTGTTGATGCTCAAACTCCAACTGTTACTTGTCCTTCTAACGTAGTGCAGTGCGCGGCAGTTGTTTCTTCAATTGCTCCAGTTTCTGCATTAGACAATTGTTCAAGTCCAAGTATTACCTATTCATTAAGCGGAGCTACTACAGGAACAGGTACAGCTAACGCAAGCGGAACCAACTTTAATACAGGAGTAACAAACGTAACTTATATGGCTATGGACGTCGCTGGAAATATTGGTTCTTGTACTTTTTCAGTTACTATTAAAGTAACGCCAACTGTAACCGCAGTGAGCAGTACAAGTTTAATTTGCAGCGGACAAACTGCAACTTTAACTGCCAATGGTGCTTCTACATATACTTGGAATACCGGATCAAATAACAGTAGCATTGTGATTAGCCCGAGCGTAACTACAAGTTACACCGTTAGCGGTGATATCAGTGGATGTGTTAACTCAACTGTGATTACACAATCTGTATCGGCTTGTACAGGTTTTGAAACCCTTGTAGCTAATAATTATAATGTTTCAGTTTATCCAAATCCAAACAATGGCGAGTTTGTGGTAAATCTTGGAACTTACAACAGCAACATGACATTAGAAGTTTACAATGTATTAGGTGAGAAAGTTGTAAGTGAAAAAATCACTTCTGAAACTACTCAGGTAAAATTGAATAACAAAGCAAACGGAACTTACATTGTGAAAATCATGCAAGACAATCAAATGATTTATAAGTCGAGCATCATTAAACAATAATTTTCTCTCAACTCTTTTGAAAGTCCGTTAATTAAAACTAACGGACTTTTTTATTTTGTTTCATAAAGATATTTAACTTCGTAGGCATGATAGCTATTGGAAAAACTTTAATATCCGACGATTTACTCGATAAAAAATTCGTGTGCGACCTCAACGCTTGTAAAGGCGAATGCTGTGTGGCCGGAGATAGCGGCGCGCCTTTGGATAAAGAGGAATTGCCGTTATTAGAAGAAGTATTTCCAAAAGTAAAACCTTACATGACTAAAAAAGGCATTAAGGCTGTGGAGAAGAATGGTCCGTGGGTAAAAGACAGCGATGGTGATTACACCACCACTTTAGTAAGCGAAGGTGCCGAATGTGCATTTGTGTTTTTTGACGAAAACAAAATTGCCAAATGCGCCATTGAAGCGGCTTACAACGAGAAAAAAGTAAAGTGGCGCAAACCTATCTCATGCTATTTATATCCGGTGCGTATTGATAAACACAAAACCTATGATGCCGTTAATTATCATCGCTGGAACATTTGTAAACCCGCTTGCGAATGCGGCGCTAAATTAAATGTGCCGGTGTTTATGTTTTTAAAAGAGCCCTTAACCGTAAAATATGGCAAAGAGTGGTTTAATGAATTACTGAAAGTGTACAAACTCAGAAAAGCAGAAGCAAAATAGGTTTCCCGCAGATTACGCAGATAGACGCAGATATTTTTGTAAACAGATTTCTCCCTCCTCCCGATAGCTATCGGGACGAAATGACAATGCGCTTAAATCATACATTCTCCTTATACTTCCTCTTATACTTTACACTATCTACCTTACACCTTTAACCTTCCTTCTTCTAATCAACCAAACAATAAACCACCACACCAATCCGCCAACTAACCATAAAGGCCACAATTGCACCATAATTATTAAGAACCATAAAAATCCGGTGCCGCCATTCTTTAAAGCATCGCCTAATTTGCCGCCGAAATTAAATCCGCTGCTGCGCTTCTCGTAATAATGTATGGTAAGCGTACTATAACTCACTTGATTGCTCAAATATTTTAATCGCCCTTCGGTCGACTCAATATCTTCTCGTATGTAACTGATCTCCTTCTCTATTCTCAAAATATCATCCATGTTATTGGCCTTGCCTAATAGTTCCTGATACTTCATCTCCAATTGTTTTTTGTTTTTTAAACGCGCTTCCATATCCACAAACTCCTCGCTCACATCTTGTATATCGATGTTCTTTGAATCCAACTCATCTACACCTTCTAAAATTTTATTCAAAAACCCATCGAAATTTTTTGCAGGAACGCGCACCGTTAAATTCTCGGAAGGATTTTCGCTGTAATCGTAAGCATTTTCCTTAGCTATGTAACCACCTGCGGCTTTTAACGCTTCTGTGATTTGTTTTTTTGTTTCGCTTAAGCTTTTTGTTTTAAAAGAAACATCACCGGTTTTAATAAGCTTACGTTCAAAAACCGCGGCCGGCACTTTTTCTGCCACCGAACCCGCTTCTCCGCCTTTTTGCTCCTCGCCCGGAGGTGGTGGCGGAGCCGGCGCATTGAATTCCATTTGATCTTTAGCTAAAGTAGCTTCACCAAGAGGACTACTTTCCTTATTGGCGCCGCACGCATAAATAAAAAATATGGTGGCGGCTATAATTACTTTATTGAACTGATTCATGGCTTATGGGTTTAGAGGTTGTTATTAATTGATTCCGTTTTTAGTTTTTGGTAACCTTTCGGTTTTTTTGCCTTTAACTTTAATTAAGATGCCTCTAACTTTTAGTTTCCATAATGTACTTAAAAATATTTCCTGCACTGCAAAACTTTTTTTGCCATTATTTTTTACTTTTTTTCATGTTGCCCTGCGGGCTTTGACTATCAAGGCATTCAGGGTTTTTCAACTTTTTTCGGTTAATTTCCTCATGTTAAAAAGTAGGCTCACGATGTTAATTTGTTGTTTCGTTTCCCCACGCTTTATTTTCAATATTTGTAATCGGGTACTTCGCTAAAATGGCGATTTAAACCTCTGAATTAAGACTATTATTTAAAACTTATATATAAAAGCACTATGAACGAACCCTTATTAGCCGAGAACAAAGACCGCTTTGTGTTATTCCCCATCAAACACAAAGACATTTGGGAAATGTATAAAAAAGCTGAAGCCAGTTTCTGGACAGCGGAAGAGATTGACTTAGCTTCCGACATCACAGACTGGAATAATAAATTGAACGATAACGAACGTCATTTTATTAAACACGTATTAGCGTTTTTTGCGGCTAGCGACGGAATTGTAAACGAAAACTTAGCGGTTAACTTCTTAAACGAAGTACAATCACCGGAAGCTCGTTGCTTTTATGGTTTTCAGGTCATGATGGAAAACATCCACTCTGAAACTTATTCGTTATTAATCGATACTTATATTAAAGATCCTGCAGAAAAAGATAAATTATTCCACGCAATTGACACTGTTCCTTGCGTAGGGAAAAAAGCCGATTGGGCTTTACGTTGGATT
>CAYQDP010000184.1:0-5756 GCA_964416235.1 uncultured Flavobacteriaceae bacterium
GGACTTGGATGAAAAATACTTTAACTCTATTTTAAGTAAAAAAGGAATATTAGTTGACGTAAAAGGTATGTATAAGGGCAAGGTTAAAAATCTTACTTATTGGAGTTTATAATTAATGTTAAGAATGGAAATTTTAGATAATAAATTTTCATCTGCTGCATTAACTAAATAAAAAAGCGAAAATGAAAATTTTAATTACAGGTGGTGCAGGTTTTATTGGTTCTCACGTTGTGAGATTATTTGTAAATAAATATCCTTCTTACACTATTTACAATTTAGATAAGTTAACTTATGCAGGTAATCTAGCTAATCTAAAAGATATTGAAAGCAAACCGAATTACAAATTTGTAAAGGGAGATATTGTTGATGCAGACTTTATCAATAAACTTTTTTCTGAACATAAATTTGGTGCAGTTATTCATTTAGCAGCCGAAAGTCATGTTGATAGAAGTATTACAAATCCATTAGAGTTTGTTTATACTAATGTTATCGGCACAGTAAATCTTTTAAATGCAGCAAAAACTATTTACAAGGAAGACGCTAATGCCTTTAAACTGTTTTATCATGTAAGTACTGATGAGGTGTATGGTTCACTTGGCGAAACCGGAATGTTTACCGAAACAACTTCTTACGATCCGCATAGTCCGTATTCAGCTTCGAAAGCAAGCTCCGATCATTTTGTTAGAGCTTATCATGATACTTACGGATTGCCGGCACTAATTTCAAATTGCTCAAATAATTACGGTCCAAATCATTTTCCTGAGAAATTAATTCCTCTTTGTATAAGCAATATTAAAAACAACAAACCATTGCCTATTTATGGTAAAGGTGAAAATGTGCGTGACTGGTTATTTGTAGAAGATCATGCGCGTGCCATTGATGTGATTTTTCATAATGCAAAAGCAGGAAGTACTTATAACATAGGTGGACATAACGAATGGACAAACATTGATGTAATCCGATTGCTTTGTAAAATTATGGATAAGAAGTTGGGCAGGGCAGAAGGCACCAATGAAAAACTAATCACGTTTGTAAAAGATCGCGCCGGTCACGATTTACGTTATGCTATAGATTCTACAAAATTGCAAAACGAATTAGGTTGGAAACCAAGCTTAAAGTTTGAAGAAGGCCTTGAAAGAACTGTAGATTGGTATTTGGCGAATGAAGAATGGTTGCAAAATGTGACTTCAGGTGATTATCAAAAATACTACGAGCAACAATACGTGAAACGCTAATTTTTTTGAAATGAGCGAAAAGAAAGTTTGTTTAGATTGCGGTGAGCCGATTAAAGGTAGGGCAGACAAAAAATTCTGTAATGATATTTGCCGGAATTCCTATAACAATAAACTTAATAGCGATACCAACAATCACGTTCGAAACATTAATAACATCCTTCGTAAAAACAGACGGATCATGGAGGATTTATTAACCGGAGCTACGGTGACTGTTTCAAAACAAAAACTATCATCAGCAGGATTTAATTTTAATTATTTTACCAATCTCGTGAAAACAAAAGAAAGTAAGTTGTATTACTTCTGTTATGAATTTGGTTATTTACCTCTTGAAAACGAAAAAATCCTCTTGGTAAAAAGTAAAAAAGAAGCCGATTAAAACTAATCGGCTTCTTTTTTTTATAGAGACTAAATTTTTAATTATCGAATAATTGACTATCCGGAACACAGGCGCATTTTGGTGCCGGTTTAGGCAGATAGTTTATTTCTGACGGACGTAAAGCCTTGGTAGAATTGTCATACTTTATAGTTAATCTAACTTCCGATTTAATCGTTACGCCACCCTTCACTGCCGGATACCAGGTATTCATGTTATTCTTAATGGTCTCCTCAATCAGTTTATTCATATCAGGATCGCCACCTTGAACAAATATTTTCTTAATGGTACCATCGAAATTTAATTGTAATCGAACAACAGTTACTAGGTCTTTTACCTGCTTCTTTTGTTTCTTGCTTAGTGGTAAATTATCTTTGAAGAAATCATAAATTTCTTCGCCACCACTTTCGTAGCATGGAGGGCGACAAGCCTTCACATCTTTGGATTTTTTTGGAGTAGCATAACCTTCACGTTTTTGAATAGGTGCTTTTACTACCGGAGCTTCTTCTTCTTTCTTAGACTTTTTAGGTTCTGCTGCAACTTCTTCTTTTACCTCTTTTTCTTTTTTCGGTTTTTCGGCTTTCGCTGCTTTTTCTTCTTTTGGCGCTTTTTCCTCTTTAACCTTTTCTTCCTTTACCTTTTCTTCTTTTTCTTTCTTTGGTTTTTCAGCTTTTGCAGATTTTTCTTCTTTCACCGGTGGAGCAACTACAGGTTCAGGAGCCTTTGGTTCTTCTTTTCCGGCGTAATAAATATAGAAACCTTGTGCTTGTTTAAAAGCTTCTGCATCTCCACTCATGCTGCATTGGCACATGGTGATTAAATTCGTGTTATCTTGAAAAAACTGAGGATAGGTTTTAATTAAATTTTCCCAGCGCTCGCGGTTTGCTGTTTCACGCTTAGCCAAAGCTCCCGCTTCGTTTTCTGTAAACACTAAAATAATATCGGTGATTGGCAGATTTATGATTGAATCACCTGTTGAGGTTTTTCCCACACCTTCTGTTCCGCGTTTAGAACGGATGAAAGCGTAATTTTTGCTTTTTGGTTTGTATACTTTGGTAATAGAATCAGATTCGAAAATCAAATCGTCGTAAACAATTTCTTGTGCATTCACATTAATTGCAAAAATGCAAAGGAGGAAAAATCCAATAAGTTTTTTCATTAGCTTAATTTTAATCCAAATTATAAAAATAAATGTGATATTATCAAGCCTTGTTAAAAAGGCTATCCACAAACTCCGGTGCATTAAATAGCTGTAGGTCGGTCATTTTTTCACCAACGCCTATGTATTTAACCGGAATTTTAAACTCGTCACTGATACCTATAACCACACCACCCTTTGCTGTACCGTCTAGTTTAGTAACGGCTAAAGCATTTACATCGGTGGCAGCTGTAAACTGACGACATTGTTCGATGGCGTTTTGCCCTGTACTACCATCTAAAACCAGTAAAACTTCGTGTGGCGCGTCAGGAACCACTTTTTTCATGACATTTTTAATTTTGGTTAATTCGTTCATCAAATTAACCTTGTTATGTAAACGCCCTGCTGTATCAATGATAACCACATCGGCATTTTTTGAAACCGCGCTACTTAATGTATCAAACGCAACACTCGCCGGATCGGCACCCATTCCTTGCGATACAATAGGAACACCAACACGTTCACTCCAGATAATTAACTGGTCAACAGCCGCAGCTCTGAAAGTATCCGCTGCACCAAGTACAACACTTTTTCCGGCTTGTTTAAATTGATGAGAAAGTTTACCGATAGTGGTTGTTTTTCCTACACCATTAACGCCTACCACCATTATGACATATGGTTTTTTTGTAAGTGGTGCCGTAAAATCGAAAGCGTTGTTAGCAGAATTGTTTTCTTTAAGAAGCGCTGCTATTTCATCACGAAGAATGGTATTGAGCTCGTTAGTTGAAACGTATTTGTCACGCGCTACACGTTCTTCTATACGTTTAATGATTTTAATGGTGGTGTTAACGCCAACATCGCCGCTAATTAATACTTCTTCCAGATTATCCAGAACGTCAGCATCCACCGTGCTTTTTCCGGCAATAGCTTTTGCTATTTTACCAAAAAAACTCTCTTTGGTTTTCGACAAGCCTTCATCGAGGCTCTGCTTTTCTTCTTTGCTGAATAATTTCGAGAAAAATCCCATTATAGAAACGTCCTAAAATAAAAATTTCTTTCCTTGTTGGGGGAAAGAAATTTTAATGCAATCGATAAATAAATTATTTAGATTTTAAAAAATCTGCGATGTGATCGTTATGAACGATTTCTTCTTTAAATGTGTAAGCTCCGCTTTTGCCGGATTTAACCATTTTAATAACCTTGGTAAAATCTTTACCTTTTCCGGTTTTTAATGTTGCAACTACCTTCTTTGCCATTGTTCTTTATTTTTAAGGTTATTACTTAATTTCTTTGTGAACAGTCATACGCTTTAAGATAGGGTTGTATTTTTTCAACTCTATACGATCAGGCGTATTCTTTTTGTTTTTAGTAGTGATATAACGAGAAGTTCCCGGTTTACCGCTTTCTTTATGCTCGGTACACTCTAAAATAACCTGTATTCTATTTTTACTACGTGCCATTTTTTCTATTTTTTATATTATGCTAAAATGCCGTTTTCTTTGGCATCTTTTAAGCAGGCGTAAATACCTAACTTGTTAATGTTTTTTAATGCTGAAGTAGATACACGAAGTGTAACCCACTCACCTGTTTCAGGTACAAAAAAGCGCTTACGCTTTAAGTTTACTTTAAACTGACGGCGAGATTTTGCATTAGAGTGCGATACTTTGTTACCGCCCATCGCCTTTTTTCCTGTTATCTGACAAATACGTGACATGACTTAAAATCTTAAATTTCCCCTTAAAAAGGGACGCAAATATACAACATTAACCAGAACCTGCAAAATTATAAACCCAAATATCTTAATAAATGGGAATAATTATTCCGAAAACACTTTTGGAGCCTCTTCCCGCAAATTATACCCCGACGCCATCACCTCCCCATAAGCCCCGGTACTTCTTATGGCGATTAAGTCACCTCTTTGTGTTTCAGTAAGTTCCATTGCTTTTCCAAAGCAATCACTGCTTTCACAAATAGGCCCTACCACATCATATTTAAATACTTGTCCGGATGGCGAACTTCTCAGGCTACCGCTCAAATTTTCGATTTTATGGTAAGCTTGGTACAGGGCCGGTCTGATTAATTCGGTCATACCCGCATCCAAAATAGCGAAATTAGTATTGATGGCTTTCTTAATATATAATACACGGCTTATCAAACTTCCGCATTGCGCTACGATGGCACGGCCCAATTCGAAGTGCACTTCTTGTTCGGGACGAACTTCCAAAAACTCTTTAAAAACGCTAAAGAAGGATTTAAAATCTACAATGCTTTCTTTGTCGGGCTCTTTATAATTGATACCTAAACCGCCGCCAACATTTAAAATTTGCAAATCAAAACCTTTATGTAAAAACCAGGTGTTGATTTCATTCACACGCTGACATAATTTTTTGAACGGACTCAAATCTGTGATCTGCGATCCGATATGAAAATGCAATCCGATAAGTTGGATGTTTGGAAGTTTTTTAATCAAATCAATAACGGTATCGAACTCATACGGGTTTATCCCAAACTTATTTTCTTCCAAACCGGTTGTAATGTACTTATGAGTATAAGCATCCACATTCGGATTAATACGCAAGGCTACTGAGGCTATCTTGTTTTTCTTTTGTGCCAGTTCATTGATAACTTCCAGTTCCATGGTACTTTCCACATTGAAACATAAAATATTTTGATCCAAGGCATAATTAATTTCCGCATCACTTTTTCCTACGCCTGCAAAAACAATTTTATCTGACTTGTATCCTGTTTCAACAGCACGCTTTACTTCACCACCACTTACACAAGCAGCACCCATACCATACGACTGAATGAGTTTTAATATTTCAGGATTTGAATTAGCTTTTAAAGCGTAATGAACATGAAAGTTGTTTGCCTTACTGAGTGATTGAACTTCACTCAATGTTTTTTTCAATACCGCTAAATCATAATAATAAAACGGCGTTGAAAGTTTTTCGAATTTTTGGATTGTCTCTTTGGTAAACATGTTTACTTAGTTATAATTAAACAATCC
>CAYQDP010000185.1:0-5701 GCA_964416235.1 uncultured Flavobacteriaceae bacterium
ATTTGTTCTTTACTGGGGCCGCTCATAAAAAGCCATACACCCAAAATAACTGCAATTAAACCCAAACCTATTAACGATTTCTTATCCACGTGTGCTTAAATTTTGAAGGGCAAATTTAGCATTTTTGCGGGGAATGGCATAACCTATGTAATAGACTAAACGTTAATGATTTATAAAACCAATACGTAGAGTTGGGAGCCAATTTAGATGAATGACTTAGCAATGAAAGAGAGCTACTTTACACGTATTTCATTATCAATCCCACCTGCCCTGCGTGATAACCCGTATGCGAAATAATTCTCGAAAGCGCTTCTGCTTTTGTTACAGTACCGAATTCCGCTGTGGTAATATTATTCTTCCAATCTTCGTCCGTTGTTTTTAAAATCGCCTGCTCCATAACGGACGCCGCTTCGTTCAGAAACTCTAACTCTTTAGCAAGGTCTATAAATTTACCGCTATCATGAATGCCTTTACCTACAGTTTGTAATGTCACCTTAATATCCAATCCAAATACATTCTTCGCGAAGAGATGTTCAACTTCGGCTATATGTCGTAACAAAAAACCAATAGAATTAGAATTCGTATGCAGCTTTTTGCTTAGATCAGTTTCTTTAATATTTGGTAATTGGTTGGTTAAACGGGTACGTCCCATTTTGTACATTTTTAATAATTGTTCAGTCATAATTTGTAGTGTTATTTTACAATAGGATCTTCAAAATATTCTCTCCCCTGAAAATCTATCAATCCCACCCTTTCATTATAGATCACTCGAATCAATCCTTGTTTCAGTAATTCGTAAGGAGCATAATAATCCATTATAGTTTTGTATTTGTAACGTGGATAATTACACCCAAAAGGTTTGGGCATATTTAATTCTTCGTATTTAATTTCTCCTATTACTTTTCCGCCGGCATCAATTAAACCTTCTTTTCCATTTACAATCACTTTACAAACGCCATTGGTAAATCTTCCAACACTATCGTATTCACAGGGACTAATAATTTGTCCTTTACCATTAACGAATCCGAATTTTTCATTGTATTGAAACGTAGATGTTTCACTCATTTCTTCAGCCTTCTTAGAAAACTTACGTTTTACTTTTAATAGTCCGCCTTGCATGACAATATTTTCAATCGGACCTAAATACTCTGTACAACACTCTACCGGAATCTCGAAATTACTCTCTAATGGTACTTTATTACTTTGTACATCGATGTAATAAAATTTATTGGCACTATCCTTTACAACAGCATAACCCTGATAAAATGAAGTCGCGTTTTTATATTGAGCACGAATGGCATATTCTCCCTTTGTGTTTAAATAGCCGAACTTATCGCGTTTATAGGAAGCCGGCTCATTTTTATTAATTTCCTTAGCACAAATTAAACCATCATGAAATTCTCCGGTTAAAATACCTTTATCATACAAAAACAATTCATTACCCTTCTTATCTAAGGCAATAAATTTCTCACCTAATTGTGCGATTGCAATCCCTTCACTGAAACTTCCGGTGTAATCGTATTTTAAATCTACTTTTAGTGTGCCGGAGGTATCCGCGTATCCCCACTTACCATTTTTCTTCACCGAGACTAAACCTTCGCCTGCGGTTAAAAAAACATCATAGCCTTTTGTATTCGGAGAGGAATTTTCAATGTGCTCTACTCTTACAATTTCTTTACCTAATAATTTTGTCGAGTAATTTTTCTTTCCATCGGGATAATTAATTTCATAATCGACACGCTCAATATTTTTTCCTTTACCGTTTATGATAAAAACATACTCCAACACGCAAGGAGAAGATTTCACCAGCATATCTCTATACTCGGAAGTTAATTCTGGATTGGCAATGGTAGCATCAAACGTTCCGCATTCTTTTAAATTATCTTTTTTACTTCCTCCGCCTTTTGGTGTTTTCTTAATAAGTTCAACAACTTTAGCATTGTCGTAATTATCGCCGTAAAAATCAGAAGCCCAATAATACTTTATGGGAATTACCAACTTTCCTTTTTTATTGATGTACCCCCAGTAAATTCCTATTCTCACTGCAGCTTTATCGCCAGCAAATAAACGAACTTCATCGTACTTTGCGGAAATAACCATTTCCTTATTTGAATTACAATAACCCCACTTTTTTCCAATACGATAAGGAATTAAATCGGGTAATTGCTGCGCAAACAAAAACGAATTAATTAATAAACCAAATAGTATGATAATCCTTTTCATGATTTAAAATTTCTCTCCTTCTAATCGGGCAACAACTGCAGAAGCCACGGCATTACCGACAACGTTGGTTGCACTACGGCCCATGTCTAAAATTTGATCCACAGCCAATAAAAGTAATAAGCCTTCACCGGGAATATTAAACATACCCAACATACCGGCAATCACCACTAAGGATGCACGCGGTACACCGGCCATTCCTTTACTTGTTACCAATAAGATTAACATCATTTTAATTTGATCAGCCATTCCAATTTCTATTCCGTACGACTGCGCAATGAACACTGTTGCAAAAGTCATGTACATGATAGAGCCATCCAAGTTAAATGAATAACCTAAAGGCAATACGAAACTCACAATACGGTTACTGATACCATGTTTCTCTAATGCTTCAATTGTTTTTGGCATGGCACTTTCAGAACTTGCTGTACTAAACGCCAACAAAATGGGTTCCTTAATATGCGATAGTAATTTGTAGAACTTAATTTTGAACATCAAGGAGATTATCCATAACACAACAAACACAAAAAACAACAAGCCTCCGAAAAAGCACACGATCAGATAAACGTAGCCACTTAATACATCCAAGCCTTGTTGAATCACAACCGCTGTGATAGCGCCAAAAATACCAATGGGCGCAAAGCTCATCACGTAATTTGTTACTTTAAACATGATATGAGCCAATCCATCACATGCCTTTACTAATGAATCGCCTTGCTTGCCAACCGAAGCAGCAGCCACACCGAAGAATAGTGCAAACACAACAATAGGCAAGACATCATTTTTTGCCATGGCATCAAAAATACTTTCAGGAATGACGTGCGATATAAAATTCTTTGCGTCTTGTGCATTCGACTTTACACCGGTATCAGCGTTTGCTTCCGGCAAATCAAGATGCATGACTTTACCGGGCTCAAAGGTGTTAACTATCACTAAACCTAAACTTAAAGCAATTAAAGTTGCAACCGTAAAATAGATGAGTGTTTTTAATCCAATCCTTCCTACCGACTTAAAATCGCCCACTTTGGCTACACCTAAAACCAAAACCGCAAACACCAATGGTGCAATAATCATTTTGATTAGTCGGAGAAAAATATCACTTAAAATAGAGAATCGAGAAGCAATCTTCTTTTTATAATCCTTGTAAAACTTAGCGCTTTGCTTATCTAAAGCAGCTTGTGTGGTTTTAATTATTTCAGGATTTCCGCTTTTCACTAAAACGGTTTTGCTGAAATCCGGCTTTTCGGAAGTAATTGATTTATTAATAATAAAGCCACAAAAGATACCTACAATCATGGCAATAATTATACTTGTAATAAGTCGGTTTTTCTTAGAAAACATCAGATAGTTTTATGTACTTCAAACTTAATAATTATATTTAAGGTAGCATAAAGAAAAAGCATCTATTATGACGATTTCAGAAGCACAAAACCAAGTCGATAATTGGATTAAAACTTACGGTGTACGCTACTTCAGCGAACTCACAAACATGTCAATCCTTACTGAGGAGGTTGGAGAAGTAGCACGAATCATGTCGCGACGTTATGGTGAACAATCCGAAAAAGAAAGTGACAAAAACAAAGACCTTGGAGATGAACTCGCCGATGTGATGTTTGTACTTATATGCATCGCCAACCAAACCGGAATTAATCTGGAAGAAGCCATGCGAAAAAACTTAGATAAAAAAACTCAACGCGATGCTTCGCGACATATTAACAATAATAAATTACAATAATCAACTCACACAATTTTCTTAACATTAAAAAAACAATCATGAAAAAATTATTACTCTTCGCCTCCACACTTGCTCTGATGAGCTTTACTTTGGTTACTGACACCCGAAATGCTTATGCACTTTATGATGCTAAAGGAAAAGTAACCGATTACACTGCCATGCTTACGGAAGCAAAAAAAGCCGATATCGTTTTATTCGGTGAATTACATGACAACCCAATTGTTCACTGGTTACAAAAAGAATTAACACGCGATGTACACGCCGAGAAAAAAGACAAATTAGTTTTGGGTGCCGAAATGTTTGAAGCTGACGATCAAATTGCATTAAATGAATATTTAGCAGGAAGAATCAGTGAAAAAACGCTTAAAGATGAAGTTAAATTATGGAACAACTTCGCTACGGATTACAAACCATTATTAGACTTTGCTAAAAAAAATAATTTAAAATTTGTGGCGGCAAATATTCCGCGCCGCTATGCTAACATGGTTTACTCACGCGGAACTGCATGTTTAGACAGTATTGATGCGGAAGCAAAAAAATGGATTGCTCCACTACCTTTTAAGTATGATGGTAATGTAAAAGCTTATAAAGATATTTTTGAAAATGGCGGCGGACATGGCGGAGAAAATTTACCTAAATCACAAGCCATTAAAGATGCAACCATGGCGCACTTTATTATGAAGAACTGGACAAAAGGACAAACGTTTATTCATTACAACGGTGCCTATCACAGCAATCATCATTCAGCTATTGAATGGTATTTAAAACAACAAAATCCGAATTTAAAAGTGATGGTAATTTCTTCTACAGAACAAGATGATATTACAAAATTAAATCAGGACGCAATTGATTCCGGTGATTTCATTATTGTGACACCAGGTAACATGACAAAAACGTATAAATAAGTTGAGATTTAGTCGCTGGGTTTTAGAAAATACAAATAGAATCCGGCTACTCTTTATGAAGCGTATTTCCTTTTACGGAAGTAAAATTGAATTAATCCGAATACGATTATGATACCCAAAGGTAAGGCAATGTTTATCATTTGCCATTTGGTTTCGTGACTCGCGATTTTCTTTTTGTCTAATAAACGTAACTTAACTTCTCTGGCGCGCAATTGCAATAAGCCTTCATCGTCTACCAAATAATTCACGCAATTCAATAAAAATGTTTTGTTGGCAAAAGTTTGTCCCGTATTTCTGTCAAATCCTAAACCTAATGGTCCAACTCCCGGACGAACATCATTTTTGGCGACGTCTCCATCTGCAATCACAATCATTTTTGTTGGAACACCTTTATCGCGAAAAGCAATTGAAGAATCATTTAAAATTGCACTTGGTAAACGATTACTGTATACCGAGCTAAAAGAACCTTCAAGCAAACAAGCAACCGATTGATAGGAATTATGAAACTGATCTTCCTTTGGTGTAAACTTCACCATCGCCAAACCTATACGCGCCGGTGTTGGCTGTGTTTTGGTATAGCGCGAACTACGTAACAAAATTGTTTTCTTAATTCCTTTTGCTGCAACTGTATCAAGTGTACTAAGAAATTCAAATTTTATTAAATCAAGATTTTTCACCACAGGATGATCTACATCCGATAAAATCAACGGATGATACAACCATGGAAACAATTGAAAATTTGGTTGCCCGTTTTTAAAACCAACGTTGATGTTTAAAAAGCCACATTGCAAATCTTGCACCAATACCGGATTTAATCGAACACCGTATTTAAACAACATGT
>CAYQDP010000186.1:0-5699 GCA_964416235.1 uncultured Flavobacteriaceae bacterium
GGATAAAATGAAGCCTTGACTTCTTTGTTACTTTCTGCGTCAAGGCAGAAAGTAAATGAATGATTTATGATGGCAGCAAGAAAGAAAGGCTATTCTTATCAAAATCCCATTGTGAAAAAGTTAAAATCTCATTTATCTTATACGTAAGTCTTTTGGCTAATATTATAGCTTAATATGAGCCATCGCCCTCATCATACTTTGTTTTTTCTGGTAGCAGTATTTGCCTTTATGGGCATAGTGTCGTTCGTGTTTCCGAAGGAAGGATTAAGTCTGGGCAGCGGAATGGCTATCAATTTTCCTTCCCTTCAAAGCTTATTTGGCGAAAACGAGAAAACCAAGAAGGCGGATATTTCTAAAATTATTGCTTTGGCTGATGCCGAGGATAAAATGAGCGATAGTCTGATGGCAGTGGATACTACGAAAGCCAATCTTCCTGAAAAAACAGACAGCATTAAGTCGTTTGCTAAAAAGGGCCCGGTACCTAACGACACACCATATGGAAATGATTCTACCGTTCGTTTAAATACAAGTATTCAGTATAAAAATGCATCTAAAACCGCGATGATTAATTTTTTTAATTCATTGAATAACATTGCGGGTGAAAGTAAAAGTATTCGTGTTTTGCATTATGGCGATTCACAAATTGAAGGCGACCGCATCAGTGATTATCTCCGCATGAAATTACAAAACCAATTTGGTGGTGAAGGTCCGGGCTTAATTTCATTAATGCCAATTGCACCAAGTGTCATTAATAAGATCACCTGTAGCAGTGGTTGGGACCGTTATGGCGTTTTTGCATTTAAGGATAAACGCGTTCCGCATAATAATTTTGGAGCCATGGCGCAATTGTGCAGGTATTGCAGCTATAAGCAAGTAGGCGATAGCGCCTCAAATACAAAACAAGCTTGGGTAAAAATTCAAACATCAAAATCCGGCGGACCAAAAGCAGCGGCTTATAATAAAATAAAGATGTATTATGGCGGCGCTAAGACAAAAGTGTTATGTGAGTTTTATGACGGCGGTGTTTTTAAAGCCAGTGATAGTTTAAATGCCGGCGGAAATTTCAACATTAAAGAATACTCAGTTTCTCCCGGTTCTTTAAATCATGAATTTCAGTTTAGTGGGGTAGATAGCCCGGATTTTTATGGTGTATCACTTGAAGGAAATAAAGGCGTCATGGTAGATAATGTTGGTTTACGCGGGAGTTCCGGAACATTTTTTAATCAGATTAATTACGGACAACTAAAACAATTTTACGATAATTTAAATGTACGTTTAGTAATTCTTCAGTTTGGTGGCAACACGTTGCCTTACTTAAAAGACAAAGCCATGGCTGAAAGTTATGGCGGTTATTTAAAAGCCCAGATAGCAACAGTAAAAAAAATCGCACCAAACGCGTCTATTTTAGTGATAGGTCCTGCCGACATGAGCGTGAAAGAAGGAACAGAATACGTAACACATCCTTTATTGGAAGATTTGAGAAACGCTATTCGTAAAGCTGCTTTCGATATGGATTGTGCCTTCTTTGATATGTACGATTGTATGGGTGGAAGAAACAGTATGGTAAGCTGGGTAGAGGCAGGTATTGCAGCGAAGGATTATATTCATTTTAGTCCTGGCGGTGCGCGAAAAATCGCCACGCTTTTATATTCATCATTGATTAACGATTATAACACATTTGTAAGAAGTGCACAGTAAGATTTTAAAAATAGTTAGTTTCATTTTGTTTTCTACGGCAGTGATTCGAGCTCAACAAGCGCCGGCTGTACGAACTTATTCATTCATCAATTATAACGAGAATTATCTGCGTCATTCAAAAGACAGTAGCTTAACCTTGAACTTTTATAAAAAAATGGACGAGTTACGCAGTGGTAAACGGAATAAATTAGTCATTGCACATTATGGAGGTTCGCATATACAAGCCGGAAATTGGGGCGATAAATTAATGCTAAACTTTCAAGGCATGGGAAATTTTGAAGGTGGAGGTATATGGGCATTCCCTTATAAGATCGCGAAAACGAATAGTCCGCATTTTTTTAAATCCTATACCGATGGTAAATGGAAACGATTCCGCTGCGCAACTTACAAAGAAATGTGCGTGAATCTTGGAATGGCCGGAATTGCAGCGGTAACGAACGATAGTGCCAATACATTTGGTGTGAAGCTTAATAAGAATAAGCATCACGAAAAATTCAATTCTATTAAAGTGTATCACAACTTTAACGAGAGTTTTGATTTTGTGTTAGCTCCGCATATTTCCGTTTGTTCGCGAGTGGATAGTGTAGAAAAAGGTTTTACCAAATTTGTCTTTGATGATTATATTGATTCAGTGAATTTTATTTTATGGCGTAAGGATACCTTGAAAAAAGATTTTATGCTTTATGGTTTCAGTCTCGAAAATTCAAAGCCCGGATTTTATTACGCGAGTTTTGGTGTGAACGGTGCGGCAAGTGATTCGTATTTGAAATGCAATTTGTTTTCTGATCAGTTAAGTACCATTAAACCTGATTTGGTGATTTTTTCATTAGGCGTAAATGATACGCAAGGTAAAGATTTCACAAAGGAAGATTACATCGAAAATTATGACAGTTTAATTGCTGCCGTAAGAGCAGTATCACCGGATTGCGCCATTCTTCTAACAACAACGAGCGATAATTACATCCGCCGGAAAACAGCTAATAAACGTCCGATTAAAGCGCAGGATGCCATGTTTGAATTAATGGAAAAACACAAAGCCTCCGTGTGGGATTTATATGCGGTGATGGGTGGTTATAAATCAATTTACAAATGGTATAGAGTTGGTTTAGCCTCAAAAGACAAAGTACATTTTAGTCCTAAAGGATATCAAATATTAGGGCAAATGATGTTTGATGCCATTGATAAAAGTTATAAAGCCAATTCTAAATTGAAATAATTGGGAGAAAGTGTATTAAAATATCTGCACGACGTTTTTTCTTTCACAGAAGGAAAGCCGCTGTTGTTTACGCAATTATTTTTCTGGGGATTTTTTGCCGTTGTGTTGCTTTTTTATTCTTTGGTGTATAAAAAAATTGCACTCAGGAATATTTACTTATTGGCGGTTAGTTTTTTCTTTTACTACAAAACCAGCGGAGTTTTCCTGATTCTTTTAATTTTTACCATCTGCAGCGATTATAATTGGGGACGATTAATCTATCAAGCCAAAACCAAGCGTGCCAAAAAAATCTTCATGGGCATAAGTGTTACTTTAAACCTCTTACTGCTCAGTTATTTCAAGTACGCTTATTTCTTTACAGACAGTTGCAATCAATTATTTAGTACGGATATAGAATTCTTTAATCATTTTTCACATTTCACCAATACATTTTTCGGTACACATTTCTCAGTAGATAAATTAATATTACCGGTTGGTGTTTCGTTTTTCACCTTTCAGTCAATCTCCTATACAGTGGATTTATATAGGGGAAATGTTACGCCTGTAAAAAATATTTTCGATTATGGATTTTTCGTGTGTTTCTTCCCGCATTTAGTGGCAGGTCCGATTGTAAAGGCGCATGATTTCGTATATCAGATTTATTTGCCCTATGATTTAAAGCGAAAAGAATTCGGAATGGCTGCCTTCTGGATTGTAAACGGCTTAGCAAAGAAAATTCTTGCTGACTATATCGCAGTAAATTTCATCGATCGGATTTTTGATAACCCTAATTACTACTCAGGTGTAGAGGTGGTTCTTGGTACTTTAGGTTATTCCCTTCAGATTTATGCAGATTTTTCAGGATATACAGATATGGCAATTGGTATTGCATTGCTTCTTGGTTTCCGTTTAAAAACTAATTTTAATTCACCTTACAAAGCACAAAACGTAAGCGACTTTTGGAAGCGTTGGCATATTTCATTGTCATCATGGCTTCAGGAATATTTATACATTCCTCTAGGAGGAAACCGACAAGGCACAGTTGGCTCTTACATTGCTATCTCAATTTTATCGATTGTCTTAGTTATGTTAACAGGTAAATTATGGTTGCTGTTGGTGTTGTTTGGTGTTGCTATTGTATTTGCATTAATAGCTTATTTCAGTGCTTCATTTCGTAAATCCATTAATACAAACATCAACTTAATGGTAACCATGTTGCTCGGAGGTTTGTGGCATGGCAGTAGTTGGTTGTTTATTATTTGGGGCGGATTGAACGGATTGGGATTAGTGATACATAAGTTGTGGTTAAAAGTGATACCAAAAGATTCTCGTAAATCCATTTTGATGAAAGCTTTTCATGTTTTGATAACGCTTTTATTCATCAGTTTCACCCGTATTTTTTTTAGAAGTGACACCATGGATACGGTTGTTTTGTTATTTGATCGTTTGAGTAACCATTTCGGAATTGAATTAACGTTTCAGATTTTGCAGGGATATGCCGGAGTGTTATCTTTAATTTTATTGGGTTATCTCATTCATTGGATTCCGGCTAACTACAAAGAGAAATACCGTTCATGGTTTGCAGGTTTGCCTCTTTATGCCATGGGTTTAGTGATATTCGCGGTAGTGTTTGTTTTGTATCAGTTAATGAGCGACGAAATGCAGCCGTTTATTTACTTCCAATTCTAAAGGCCCTAATCTAAATTTATTCTCCTTATTTACAAGCAAATTCATTTTATTTTGAGCTTGCTATTAATTTAATATTCGGTTAAATTTGATTTAATAATGAAGAAATAAATTGATAATTATTTGAACTAAAAAAAAATGAAAACTGAAATTATTGCAAAATTAGAAGAGCTGCTTTCAAAAAGCGCAGGTGAAGTTGCTAACGATGTGCGAACTCTGCAAAAGGAGTACCAAAAGTTATGGACCGCCGAATTTGAAACCGCGAAGCAGGCATTTATCGACGAGGGCGGTAAAGCAAAAGAATTTATTTACGAAAAGAGTGCTGAAGATAAGCGCATCGGAGATCTTATTGAGAAATTCAATAAGCTGAAAAAGGATGAGGAGCAAAAAGTGGCGCAGGAACAGCACAAGAACTTTCTAATACGCCAGGAAATTGTAGCGAAGATAAACGACCTTAGTGAAGTAAATAGTAATGTAGGTGCCGTTGTAAAAAAACTGCAGGAGTTACAAACACAGTGGAAAGAAACGGGTGCAGTTTCTACGCATAAATACAAGGAAATTCAGGCTGAGTATAGCAAGGCAGTTGAAAATATCTATTATAATCTAAAAATTTTCAGAGAGCTTCAGGATCATGATTTGAAAAAAAATTATGAATTGAAAAAGGAACTCATTGAGAAAATGAAATCTGTTCAGTCTTTGGATAATATAAAGGAAGCCGAGCGATTGATAAAAGTATACCGCAACGATTGGGAAGATATTGGTCCGGTACCAAATGAAAAGTGGGAAGAATTGAAAGGAGAATATAGAGCTGTACTAGATGATACGTATGCAAAAATAAAAGCTTATTATAATTCTGTCGAAGAGATAAAAGAAGAGAATTTAGCTTCCAAAAAAGCTTTGGTAGAAAAGGTAAAAGCAATTTTGACGGAAGATTTGAAAACTGTTCCTGCTTGGAATGCAAGTACCGATAAGATAATCGAAACACAAAATGAGTGGAAAACCATAGGGCGTGCCAATCAAAAAGAGAATGATGCAGTTTGGTCGGAATTCCGTGAGGCATGCGATGCATTCTTTGCGAAAAAGAAAGAATACTTCAACGTGTTGCATGAGCAACAGGGTT
>CAYQDP010000187.1:0-5689 GCA_964416235.1 uncultured Flavobacteriaceae bacterium
CACCTTGCCAGGCTGAAAGTTGAATCAGTCCGTCAAAAAGATGAAAGTGGTCAGCCGTTCCAAGAAGAGTTTTTAAGTGAAGGTGGGTTAAAAGAATTCGTTACCTATTTAGATGGCGGAAAAGAGAATTTAATTGAAGAACCAATTTATATTGAAGGAGAAAAAGGTGGCATTCCGGTAGAGGTTGCTATGCTTTATAACAACTCTTTCAGCGAAAGCATTCAAAGTTATGTGAATAACATTAATACACACGAAGGAGGAACGCATTTAGCAGGATTCCGTCGCGGATTAACACGTACCTTAAAAAATTATGCTGATAAAAACGGTTTACTTTCTAAAGTGAAATTTGAAATCAGTGGCGATGACTTCCGCGAAGGCTTAACAGCTGTTATTTCTGTAAAAGTAGCCGAACCTCAATTTGAAGGTCAAACCAAAACGAAATTAGGAAACAGTGATGTGATGGGTGCAGTTGACCAAGCTATAAGCGAAGCTTTGGCCAATTATTTAGAAGAGCATCCAAAACAAGCGCGCATGATTGTAGATAAAGTTATTTTAGCTGCAACTGCTCGCCATGCTGCTCGTAAAGCCCGTGAATTAGTACAACGTAAAAATGTTATGACAGGTTCCGGCCTTCCTGGTAAATTAGCAGATTGCGCAAGTGGCGATCCACATTTATCGGAATTATTTTTAGTTGAGGGGGATTCTGCGGGTGGAACGGCGAAACAAGGACGTAACCGTGAGTTTCAGGCAATTTTACCTTTGCGCGGAAAAATTTTAAACGTAGAAAAAGCTTTAGAATATAAAATTTACGAGAACGAAGAGATTAAAAATATTTTTACGGCATTAGGCGTGTTTCGCGGAACTACTGAAGATGAACGTGCTCTAAATATTGAGAAATTACGATATCATAAAATTATTATCATGTGTGATGCCGATGTAGATGGTTCTCACATTACAACTTTAATTTTAACTTTCTTCTTCCGTCACATGAAAGAATTAGTTGAGCGTGGTTATGTTTACATTGCCACTCCTCCACTTTATTTAGTAAAGAAAGGAAAAGACCAACGTTACTGCTGGAACGAAGATCAACGTGATATTGCTATCAAAGAAATGGGAGGCGAAAAAACTGACAGTGTAAACGTACAACGTTACAAAGGTTTAGGAGAGATGAATGCAGAACAATTATGGGAAACAACCTTAAATCCTGAGTCAAGAACTTTACGTCAGGTTTCAGTGGATAATGCTGCTGAAGCAGACCGTATTTTTGCCATGTTAATGGGTGATGAAGTTCCTCCACGCAGAGAGTTCATTGAAAAAAATGCCAAATACGCTAAGATTGATGCATAAAAACACAAAATGAAAAAGGGAGCAAATGCTCCCTTTTTCATTTACGATTTATTGAGTTAGCCACGCGCTTTATCAAGCAACTCATTCAATGTTTTTACTTCGGAGGCGTTTAAATTTTTAAATAAAGTTTTGTATTCGTCATCAATATGATCAAGGGATTTCAATAGATCAATTCCCTTTTCTGTAATAAACACATCCACGTTTCGTCGATCGTTAGCGCATTCCTTACGTTCTAAAAAACCTTTTGCATTTAATTTATCTACTATTCGAGAAGCATCACTCATACGATCGAGCATACGAGCCTTAATTAGTTTTAAATTACATGGTTCAGGAGAATGTCCGCGTAAAATGCGTAAAACATTATATTGTTGAACAGTGATATCCTTATCCTTAAACTTTTGAAGGATTTGATAATTAATCCAGTTAAAAGTGTACAGCATGTTGATGCCTAATTTTTGTTGCTCACTTTTAAATTTTTTTTGTTGTATAGCGTCTTCTAGTTTCACAATGTGGTAAAAATAAAAAAATCCCGGAACAATCCGGGATTTTTTTTCATCAAGCGAATTAATTTTACGCTTTCGTTAATTCAATTGTACAATCAATTTTTACCTCTTCGCTTACCACTACTCCGCCCGCTTCAATAGCCGCATTCCATTTTAATCCGTAATCTACACGGTTTAGCTTTCCATTTACTTTAAAAGCATACTTGGTATTTCCCCATGGATCCTTTACCGGTTTAGATGCGCCAATTGCGGTCAGTTTTACTTTTTTAGTAACGCCACGCATGGTTAAATCTCCCTCTAAATCATAAGTACCTTTAATTTTTCCCGGCTTCATGGAAGTAGCTTTGAAAGTCATTTTTGGATGATTTGCAGCATCAAAAAAATCAGGACTTTTCAAATGTCCGTCACGTTTCTCATCATCCGTATTAATACTGTTTACATCAACCGAAAATTCAATTTTTGCGTCTGTAAAATCTGTTTCAGATTTTGAACTAACGGTCCCCTCATATACCTTAAATTTACCTTCAGTTTCGCTCACCATTAAGTGAGTTACAGCAAAGCCTAATTTACTGTGAGAAGCATCAACTTTCCAATTGGTTTGTGCTGTTGTTGCGGCAGCCATTAATAATAAAGCGCCGGCTAATGTGTGTTGTAGTTTTTTCATAGTATTTAAAATTTTAACACTACAAATTTATATGTTATAACATATTTTGTTGTAACAAATTATGTTAAAAGAAGTTTTTTGTATGCAAGTGGCTTTAAATCATGTAAATAAATATTATCTATTCGGGTTCTTACAAGTCTCGAAACCCGAAATCCCAGCTTTTTAGACATCCTTCTTATCTGTTTATTTTTACCTTCTGTTAATATTATTTTAAACCTGTGTTCATCAATCTTAGTGACAACACATGGTCGTGTTTTATAAAAGCCAATGTCGACACCCGCACTCATACTCGTAATGAATTCCTCTGTAATATTTCCGTCTACCTCTACTTCGTATTCCTTTTCCTTATGGGCATCTGCGCGAGTAATCGAATTGACCCATTTACCGTCGTTGGAAATAATCAACAAACCTTCAGAGGCTTTGTCCAAACGTCCCGCAACAAAATAAGACGCGTCAAAAGGAAAAACTTTACTCAAATTATCTTCAATTAGGGCATGAAAAGTTGACTCAATTCCTACAGGCTTATATAATGCGTAATATTCAAATTGCAATGCCGGCTTTATTATTTCTCCCTCTAAACACAACTCGTCTTCATCACTTAATGTTTCATTTGTTGTAATTACTTTTCCATTAACGGTTAATTTACCTGACGAAATTAAATCGCCGGCCGTTTTATTTGTGTAATTTAACGCATGAATTAAATGGTATTTTATTTTTAAACGAAAGCTCATTTTATTCAGGCAAATATAACATGGAAGCCATTATTAAAATTACCGACATTTCAAGATTGTACCAAATTGGCAGCGAAACGATTTATGCGTTAAGAAAAGTTGATTTAAACATTTATAAAAATGAATATGTGGCCTTGATGGGTCCGTCGGGAAGCGGTAAATCAACATTGATGAATATTTTAGGATGTTTGGATACACCAAGCACCGGCGAATACATCTTAAATAATAATTCGGTGGCCAAAATGACCGATAATGAACTTGCAGAAATTCGCAATAAAGAAATTGGATTTGTGTTCCAAACCTTCAATTTATTACCACGCAGCACCACTTTAGAAAATGTTGCTTTACCTCTTGTGTATGCAGGAATTCCTAAAGCAGAAAGAGAAGCCCGCGCCAAAGAAGTACTCGAACAAGTTGGATTAGGCAACCGAATGAATCACAAACCTAATGAACTTTCGGGCGGACAACGTCAGCGTGTTGCAATTGCACGAGCACTGGTTAACAAACCCGCGATTATATTAGCCGACGAACCAACAGGAAATCTCGATAGTAAAACCTCGGTAGAAATTATGGGATTATTTGAAGATATTCATAAAAACGGAAACACCATTATTCTGGTTACTCACGAAGAAGATATTGCATTGCACGCACACCGAATTGTACGTCTTAAAGACGGAATTGTAGAAAGTGACACCCAGAACAAAAACATTACCACCTATAAAAACCGAATAGAAACCATGAGTTAATTTTTTTAATTAACTTCGCATGGTATGCGTAAACTGCTTTTTATTTTTATTTCCGCAATTGCATTAAATTCTTCTGCTCAAAGAGTGGCAGATACTTGCATGAATATCCCTTTAATTTCCGCTCATTTTGGCGGACATATTCCGTACGGTGATTTGGAAAAACGTTTTGGAAATAATTTAGCGGTTGGCGGGAGCTTTCTTTTCAAATTTAGCAAGAGCTGGACCATTGGATTGGATGGCGCTTACTTCTGGGGTAAAAATGTGAAAGAAGATGTTACTCTTCAGATGCGAAATGAAGACGGGTTTATTGTAGATAATGAAGGATATCCGGCTGATTTACGAATTACTGAAAGAGGTTTTAACGGTTATGTTGTTGTGGGTCGCATTTTTCCAAAACTCGGTCATAATCCCAACTCCGGAGTAATGTTGAATTGCGGATTCGGTTACATGCAACATAAAATAAAACTCTATGATGCCAACCAAAAAATTGCTGCGGTTAAAGGAGATTTAGCGAAGGGATATGATCGTTTAAGCGGAGGATTTGCTATGCAACAATTTATTGGGTACTTATATTTGAGTAATAACCGCTTAGTAAATTTTATTGCGGGTATTGAGTTTCACGAAGGCTTTACAAAAAGTTACAGAGGCTATAATTACGATACAGGCATGAAAGATACCGATTCGCGAATGGATATCATGATAGGCGCACGAATTGGATGGGTATTACCTTTGTACAAACGTACACTCGATTTCTATTATAATTAATATGTTTTTATATAATACAGGCATATTGTTATATACCTGTGCCATTTACATTACATCATTGTTTAAGCCGAAGGCAAAACTTTGGGTGAATGGTCGTAAACAGTGGCGCGAAAAATTAAAATCTCAATTCAGCAAATTACCTCAACAAAAACGAATTTGGATTCATTGTGCTTCACTTGGCGAGTTTGAACAAGGAAGGCCGATTATTGAAGCAATAAAAAAGAAATCACCCGATACCATAATCATTCTTAGCTTCTTTTCTCCTTCGGGATATGAAATACGAAAAGATTATGAATATGCCGATTTAGTTTGTTACCTGCCCCCTGATTTCAAGAGAAATGCCGTTGATTTTATTGAAAGCTGCAATCCGCACACCGTTATATTTGTAAAGTATGAATTCTGGTTAAATTACCTATTTACCCTGCATAATAAAAAGATTCCAACCTATTTAATATCGGCTGTTATTAAAAAACATCAGCCATTTTTTAAGTGGTATGGCAATGTGTTTTTAAAGGCCTTAAAAACTTACAAGAATATTTTTGTCCAGGATAAAGAATCACTGGATTTATTGGAGGAACTTGGAGTCAACTCGGGTATACTTTGTGGCGATACCAGAGTAGACAGGGTTTTACAAGGAGCAAAACACGCCTCAGAAATTGAAAAATTAAACTCATTTTGTGGCGCAGACTTATGTTTGATTGCAGGCAGTACGTGGGAAAAAGACGACCAAATTCTGATTGATAGCTACATGCATTTACGTAATTCATTTCCAAACTTAAAACTGATAATCGCCCCGCATGAAACGGATGAAACCTCTATTAAATCTCTGTTGAACAAACTGCAATTAAAACACTTAAGTTATACATTGTATTTAAATCAAATTGATAATTCGGCGCAAGTATTAGTGGTCAACACAATTGGAGTTCTTGCCTC
>CAYQDP010000188.1:0-5669 GCA_964416235.1 uncultured Flavobacteriaceae bacterium
TAAGTTTGTTTTGTATTATTATCCATACCTGAAGAAAACTATGGGTATATTAAGAACATTAACTAATAAGCAAAAAATCAAAGAATTGAAGGCGAAGCGACATACTATCTGCGATATGGTTGCTGAGATTAACAAAAATTAGTAATTTAGTTTGGCACGTAAATTGAAGTGTTTACGTTATACTATTACCACACATTATTATGAAAGTCATTAAACATACTATCATCGCAGTAAGTGCAGTTGGTGGCGTTTTGTTAATGTCATCAGCCGGTTTTTTTACTTCAAAAAAAGCAGAATTAAGTCAGATTATTATTGAAAATAATACTTCGAAAGATGCTTTGCCGGTGCAGCCGAATACTGCTTTTAAAGAGGGAGAGGTATTAACCTATCGTTTGCATTATGGCGTGATGGATGCTGGTGTAGCGGTTTTGGAAGTAAAACCTTCGATTATGGAAGTGGCCGGGCGCAAGGTTTATCACATTGTTGGGAATGGTTATTCAAAAGGTACTTTCGATTGGTTTTTTAAAGTTCGTGATCGTTACGAAACCTTTATTGATAAAGATGCCATGGTTCCATGGATGTTTGTACGTCGTGTAGATGAGGGTGGATATAAGTTCAGTCAAGATTACACATTTAATCATTACACCAAAAAGGTAGATGTTGGCGGCGGTGAAAAAATAGATGTGCCGCAAGGCGTTCAAGATATGCTTTCTTCGTTTTATGCTGCACGAAATCTGGATTTTTCGAATGCAAAAGAAGGCGATGTGTATACAATAAAAAGTTTCGTTGATAAAGAATTATGGCCAATGAATATTCGCTATGTGGGAAAGGAAACAATTGAGTGCGAATTAGGAACTTTTAAATGCTTAAAGTTTCGTCCCATTGTACAAAAAGGACGCATCTTTAAAAATGAAGAAGACTTAAACGTATGGATTACGGATGATAAAAACCATGTTCCATTACGTGCACAAGCTAAAATCTTAATTGGTTCAATTAAGCTCGATATTATTGGCGCAAGCAATTTAGCTAACGCAACATCAAAAGTGAATTAATTTATTCCTTAACGGTGCATACAACAGTGGTGTCTTTACTGTTTTTTGCGCAAGCATTCTCTTTGTTGTTTTTTGTGGAATACACCAAAACATGAGATTTCTGTTGTGTATAGGGATGATCACATTCACACGCGTAAGGTTTTAAACAAGAATGCATAAAAATCGCTACCAGCGATAAAACAAAAATTGTTTTGAGTTTATTTAAGGTTACAAACTTCATTGCTGTCGGCTAAATTAGTACACGCTTTTTTAGAATCTTTTTTGTTGCCGTTTATGTAAAATTTCTCCGGCATGGTATCTGTTACGCCGGCTGTGTTTTCATAGCATTCGCATAAACGCGATTTTACACAGGCACCTAAAAAAAGAACAGAAATAATTATAAGGATTAGTTTTTTCATTTTATTGAACAATACAACTAACGTTTGAACCGGTAGTATAAGTGTTTTGCAAAGCCTGACAATAAGTATTAGCCTCACTTTTTTTAACACGGGTGTAAGTTGCTTTGTAAATTTCTTTGCCGTCTTGCGAACAAACACAATTTCTGTCTTTTCTGCACGAACACAATAAGCTTACTAAAGCAACACCGGTTATTATTAATTTTTTAGTCATTGTATTTAACTGTTACTACAAAAGTAATTTTTAAATTTATATTTCAAAACAAGGTTAAATATTTAGTTGTTATTATAAAATGAACTATCTGGCGCATTCGCTTTTATCTTTTAATGATGAGGAAATACTGATTGGTAATTTTATTGCCGATCATGTGCGCCTGAATCAGTCGAAGCATTTGCCGGAAAGAATTCAAAAGGGAATCACCATCCATCGTAAAATCGATATGTTCACCGACAGTCATCCTCTGTTTATTAAGAGCAAAAGGCATTTTTATGACGGATTTGAGCGATACAGCGGGGTCTTAATGGATATTTATTTCGATTACCTTTTAGCTAAAAATTTCCATCGTTTTTCAGATGTTGCTTTACCCGATTATACCCAAAATCTTTACACAATCTTAAATAACAATCGAATTCACTTACCCGATTCTTCTCAACGGTTTTTGGATTATGTTCTTCAGAACAATACTTTTTTTGAATATTCTAAAATTGAAGGAATTGAATTGGTGCTCAAACATCTTTCCTACAGAATCAATCATGGCGTTTTTTTAAACGAATCAGTTCCATTGTTTATAGAGAATGAAGCTAAGATTGAACCCGACTTTTTTGAATTTATGAGTGATTTAATTGAAGATGTAAAAAAGCAATCAGCCTAAGAAATTTCCATCTTTCATCACTAGTTTTCTATCAGCCATATCTGCCAATTCGTTATTATGCGTTACAATCACAAAAGTTTGATTGTATGTTTTTCTTAAATTAAAGAAAAGCTGATGTAGTTCTTTAGCTGAATTACTGTCTAGATTTCCGGAGGGTTCATCGGCAAAAACAACTTTTGGCGAATTAATCAATGCACGCGCAACAGCTACACGTTGTTGTTCACCACCCGATAATTCTGAAGGTTTGTGGTTTTTACGAGCACTTAATCCTAAGTATTCCAATAATTCTTCTGCCTTTTTCTCGGCTTCCTTTTTAGCGGTTTTCGCAATTAAAGCCGGCATGCAAATATTTTCGATGGCTGTAAATTCAGGTAACAAATGATGAAATTGAAAAACAAAACCAATGTGTTTGTTTCTGAACGCCGCAAGTTTGCTATCGTTTAAACCGTAAACATCAATGCCTCCAATATTTAATGTGCCTGATGTGGGACGATCAAGAGTTCCTAAAATAGTTAGCAAAGTTGTTTTGCCTGCACCCGAAGAACCTACAATGGAAACAACTTCACCTTCGTTAATGTCAACATTCACACCTTTTAAAATCTCCAGTTGTCCGTATGTTTTATGTATATCTCGGGCTTTAATCATCTTCTACAAAAGTAAGTAACAAAACAATGTAATCAATATAATTCCTAAAACATCCAACACTATTCCTACTTTGAACATGTCTTTTATTTCAATGCGTTTCGTTCCGAATACAATTGTATTGGCTGCTGTGGCAACAGGTAACATAAATCCTAAAGAGGCAGCAAAAGTGGCCGGAATCATTAGCATTAAGGGAGGCAGATCCAGATTTTTTTGTAATGCAATCATCACCGGTATGGCCAACTGAATACTGGCTATGTTAGAAGCAAATTCACTGATTAACGTAACAATGCCACATATTCCCAGAATAACCAAAACAGGATTAACGCCTTTTAATACAGCTAAAGAACCGGCAAGCCATTCACTTAATCCGGATACTTCAAATCCGTAGGCTAAAGCAAATCCACTGCCAAACATCAGAATGATATCGTAACGGATTTTTTTTGCGTCATTCCAGGTTAATAAGGCTTCATTCGGACTTTTCTTCGATGGAATTAAGAATAATAATAAAGCGGCAACGACAGCCACTAATGAATCATCAATAAATTTCGGAATCTGAAATAAATTAGCCCAGCCTTTATATTTAAATGTACCAAAATCTACATCCGCACGGGTAAACCATAAAACAGCACAAGTAATGAAAATGATAAATACCCAGCGCTCTTCATAACTTGTTTTTCCGAGGTTGGTGTAATTGGTTTTAAAAAAACTCTTACTTAAATTTATTTCAAGTCCTTTTCTGAAATAATATTTCGACAGTACAAAGAAAGTAGCGATTAAGAACGTAAAGGAAAGAGGAAAGCCAATTGAAGCCCATTTTAAAAAGTTAAGTTGTGTATCTGCAGGATAAGCTTCTTTAAAGGCTTTAAAGAAATACATATTCGGTGGAGTTCCAACCGGTGTTGCTAATCCGCCAATAGTTGCAGAGAAGGCAAGTCCTAATAATAATGCGGCAGCAAATTTATTTCTGTTTTTAGTTCCTTCAATAAATTGCTCGGTTTCTAATATCAATGCCAATACCGCACTAAATAACATCATGCAAGTAGCGGTATTACTAATCCAATTACTAATAAGATAAGAGCTTATCATGATGCCAAATAAAATGTTAGTTGGTTTTGTACCCACAACAGATAATATTTTAATAGCGATGCGTTTATGTAAATCCCATTTCTCTATGGCAAAGGCGAGCATAAATCCTCCTAAGAATAAAAATATAATACTATCGGTATATTGTTGAGCTACACTTTTTGCATCACCCAATCCGAAAACCGGAAGAAGTATCATTGGTAAGAGAGCAGTAACAGCTAAATCAACAGCTTCGGTAAACCACCAAGTGGCCATCCAAACTGCAATTCCTGCCATGTATGTTACTTTAGGGGAGCCGGGTTGTAAATCAAAAAACAGCCAAATAATAGAGGCAAGCATTGGCCCGGCAAATATTGGTATATATTTTTTGAAAACATTTGGCATTAATACAAATGTAACATTTTACATTTGTACTATGCGTATAGTATTTATGGGTACCCCCGAATTCGCGGTACCTTGTTTGGATATATTAATTAAAAACAATTACAATGTGGTTGGTGTAGTAACAGTGCCGGATAAACCTGCAGGGCGAGGACAACAAATAAGCGAGAGTGCAGTAAAGGTATACGCTAAAGAAAAAGGAATTAAAATTTTACAACCGGTTAAATTAAAAGACCCGGCTTTTATTGCAGAGTTAAAGGAACTAAAACCCGATTTACAAATTGTGGTTGCTTTTAGAATGTTGCCGGAGGAAGTTTGGAATATGCCTCCTTTAGGAACGTATAATTTGCACGCGTCTTTATTGCCAAAGTACAGAGGTGCTGCTCCAATTAATTGGGCTGTTATTAATGGAGAGAGTGAGAGCGGAGTCACAACTTTTAAACTAAAACATGAGATTGATACAGGTAATATATTGTTTCAGGAGAAGGTACCTTTAACAGATACAACAACAGCCGGTGAATTACATGATACTTTAATGAAAGTGGGAAGTGAATTAATTCTAAAAAGTGTAAAAGCGATTGAAAGTGGAAACTATGAATTAAAACCACAAAATGATGCGGTTGCTATTCATGCGCCAAAAATTTTTAAGGAAACCTGCAAGATTGACTGGACTAAAGATGTAAAATCAATCTATAATTTAATTAGGGGATTATCGCCATACCCTGCAGCTTACACCGAATTTGTTGACGGAAAAGGTGTACCTGCTTCATTAAAATTATTTAAAACAGAAATAGAGCAGGGTGAAGTAAAAGAAAGTTTTGGTACACTCATCAGCGATAGTAAATCATATATAAAAATTGCTTGCAATGGAGGTTACATTTGTGTTAAAGAATTGCAGCTTCAAGGTAAAAAGAGAATGAAGGTTGAAGAATTTTTACGCGGATTTAAATTCCCTGAAAACACCGTCTGCCAATAATTTGTAATTTTTATTTAAATCCTTGAATTGTTGAACAGATGTAAGCCTCGAAACCCGCGCCACTAGTGGGTTACAGACTTAAGATTTATGAACAAAGACTTGATTTTTCAACAAAAGAAGCTCTTTCTAATACTTGTCACTTGACAAAAAGACTTCATCTTATAAATTTGTTAGAGTAAAAACATTTATTGTTAAACCCATTAAAAAAACTAAAATGAACAAAGCAGAATTAATTGATGCAATTGCAGCAAGTGCAAAATTATCA
>CAYQDP010000189.1:0-5660 GCA_964416235.1 uncultured Flavobacteriaceae bacterium
TTTATGGCTTAGTTACCTAGTATGTTTTTCCCAGCAAAATTTCATTAACGTTCCATCCGGCGATGTAACATCCTGTAAAAAAGTATTCTTTCAGGAGCAGTTAAATTTTAATGAAAGTATTCAATCTAATACCACAATCGACCTAGGTATTGGTAAAGGCTTTGAACTTGGTGTAAATATATTAGGGCTTGATTTTGACTTAAAACAAAAAGCACTTATTGTAAACAATAGTAACGATGTTGATCCCTACAATCCTTTAATTGGCATTAATGGCTTAAAGCGATTCAATATAAATAAATATTTTTCTGTAGCCGGGGGTTTTCAAGCGGGAATAAATTTCAGAGACAATAGAAGAGCGAAAAGTGCGTCGCTCTTCTACTCAAATTTTTCAATTACTAACTTATGGCTTGAGGAGTCAAAACTAATTATGGGAATGTATTATAATAGTCGGCATTACGGCGGTCCCGGGCAAAGACTTGGGGCTTGGTGCGGAGCCGAAGTACCCTTTAGCAAAAGGTGGCATTTAATGGCTGAAAGCATACTTGGAAATAATGCATTATCATACACATCCGTTGGCGTTGTCTATTATGCTAAGCGAAAAATACCCCTCACCCTTGGTGTACAAATACCAAACATTCCCAGAAACTCCTATGCACTCGTTTTTGAGTTTACTTTTAGCCCTTAAAAATTGTTATTAGAACAAAATTAAGTTCGTTTGACTGCTTAAAATGTCTATATTCGCAACTGTGTTAAGCAAATACAGATATTCTATTGTTGTGTTTTTCTTATTCTGTATGCTATATACCGTATTTCAATATATTCCTTTAATAGAAGAAGAAATACATCACGCCAAAACCGAGCTAAACAAAAAAAACAGTTTTCCTGATTCTGAAGGCGGAAATGATAGCGATGAAGATAATTTAGCAGATGAAGATATGTTTGAAGGGATATTCAACTCTTCAATCGAAAATCTTACATTATATCAAAAAAGTTCCTTTTTAATTTCCAACCAAACCTATTGGTTAATTAAACAACCTCAAAAAGTTCTAATACCTCCTCCTAAGATTTAAGATTAATGCATCGGTTTATAAAACCGTACTTGTTGTAAAACATTATTAATCTTAAATCAATATGAAATCAAACAATTTTAGCTTTGACCTGAAAGCAGGCATAGTAGTTTTTTTAGTAGCATTGCCTTTATGTTTAGGTATAGCATTAGCTTGTAAAGTTCCTTTATTTTCAGGATTGTTAGCAGGCATTATTGGCGGAATATTCGTTACACTGTTTAGCGGTTCCGTCTTGAGTGTAAGTGGTCCGGCTGCAGGTTTAACTGCCATTGTAATTGCATCCGTAGCAAGCCTGGGTTCGCTTGAAGTCTTTGCTGCTGCTGTTTTATTTGCAGGTATATTACAATTAATATTAGGTCTTATAAAAGCGGGTGGAATTGGCAATTATATTCCGAATGCAGTTATTAAAGGAATGTTGGCCGGTATTGGCATCATTCTTATTATTAAACAAATCCCACACTTAGTAGGATATGATGTTGACCCTGAAGGGGATTTTGAATTTATTCAAGCCGATGGTCACAACACCTTTTCCGATTTGATTTATATGTTTAATTACATTACACCCGGTGCATTAATAATTGGTATAGTTTCTATTCTCTTATTACTTATTTCAGAAAAAGATTTTTATAAACGTGATAAAATTTTATCACAAATTCCTGGACCATTAATGGTAGTTGTGTTTGGAATTTTGCTAAATGTTTCTTTCTCTTCATTCAATAACGAAACACTTAAAATTTCTAGCGAACATCTAGTTAACCTTCCTTCAATATCCAACTTTAGTGAATTTAAATCTAATCTGATTTTTCCGGATTATAGTTTAATTCCTTCATCAAAATTCTGGACGGTTGTAGTAACGCTTGCCATAGTCGCGAGCTTGGAATCATTACTTAGCGTTGAGGCAACTGATAAGTTAGATCCAAAAAAGCGCACTTCCAACACAAATAAGGAATTAATTGCACAAGGAATTGGGAACACGCTTTGTGGATTAATAGGAGCATTACCTGTAACTGCTGTGATTGTAAGAAGCTCTGCAAATATAAATGCCGGAGCAAAAACAAAACTATCAGCAATCATACATTCCATTTTACTTCTTATTTGCGTATTAACCATTCCTAACATTTTAATGCTAATTCCAAATGCAAGCTTAGCGGCCATTTTAGTAATGACCGGTTATAAATTAACCAAGCCTAAATTTTTTACGGAATATTACAAAAAAGGATATGACCAACTGATTCCATTCGTAGTAACAATAATTGTTATGTTGGTGAGTGATTTATTAAAAGGAGTTTGTGCAGGCTTACTGGTATCAGTTATTTATATCATCCGCTCCAATATAAAATCTTCTTTCGATGTTGTTGATGACGTTTTACAAGGAAAACGCCATTATATGATTAAATTGCCCCAACAGGTAACATTTTTTAACCGCGGCTTTCTAATCAATTATTTTAGCACAATAAAAAATCAAAGTAAAGTAATAATCGACGGCAGTAATAATAAAAGCATCGATAATGATGTAAAAGAAGTTATAGAGGACTTCATTAATTCCTCTGAAGAAAAACAAATAGAAGTAGAACTTATTAAAATCAAATTATAATGGAAGATAAAGAAATTAAAAACAGTTATAATAAATTATTAGAAGGAAACCGACGCTTTGCATTATCAAAAAAATTTGAAGATCCGGAATACTTTAAAAAACTTTCTCTAGGGCAAACACCCCAATATTTATGGATTGGCTGCAGCGACAGCCGTGTTCCGGCTAATGAAGTTACTAGCACACAAAGCGGGGAAATATTCGTGCATAGAAACATTGCCAACTTGGTTGTTCATACAGATTTAAATTTACTCAGCGTTTTAGAATACGCTGTGAATGTTCTTGAAGTAAAACACGTGATTGTGTGTGGACATTACGGTTGTGGAGGCGTTAGAGCTGCTATGGGCGATAAAGCATTTGGTTTAGTTGATAATTGGTTGCGTAATATAAAAGATGTGTATTTCAAATACCATGAAGAGTTAGACCAAATAGCAGATCTAGACAAACGAGCAGATCGACTTACTGAATTGAATGTTATTGAACAGGTGCGGAATTTAGCTAAAACCAAAATCATTCAAGACAATTGGGCACATGGTAGAAAAATTGAAGTACACGGTTGGGTATATGGATTAAACAGCGGACTCATTACAGAGTTAAATGCCTGTTTTGATGAAAAAGATGATATCGACCGCATTTATCGTTATAAGTTCGATAAATAATTAACAATTTGTTAATTATCACCTCACTAAAACCAAATCTTTGCTAGATTTGGTTTTATTTTTTACGAATGAAAACAGCGTTAATTACCGGAAGTACCAGCGGCATCGGCTTAGGCATCGCCCGCGAATTTGCAAAAACAAAACAATACAACATTGTTTTTAATGGTTTAGAAGCAAACGGACAAGAAATCGCGGATGACATTGGCAAAGAATTTGGTATTGGCGTCATGTTTTCTAATGCCAATATGCTTAAACCGGAAGAACTTCGAAAAATGGTAGATGATGCCGTTGCTAAATTCGGGCGTATTGATGTTTTAATTAATAACGCAGGCATTCAGTTTGTATCGCCTATTGAAGATTTCCCGGAAGAAAAATGGAACGCCATTATAGGTATTAACTTAACCTCCGCTTTCCACCTCACTAAAGCGGTTTGGAAAGGAATGAAAGAACGCAAGTTCGGCCGTATCATCAACATCGCATCAGCACATGGACTTGTAGCCTCTGAATTTAAAAGTGCTTATATTGCCAGCAAACACGGCATTGTAGGTTTCACAAAAACAATAGCCTTAGAGGGTGCTCCTTTCAATATAACAGCCAATGCAATTTGTCCGGGTTATGTTAAAACTCCGCTTGTAGAAAAACAAATTGCCGACCAAGCAAAGGCACATAATTTATCAGAGGCAGAGGTTGTAAACAAAGTAATGCTCTATAAGCAAGCAGTAAAAGATTTCGTTTCGCTGGAAACTTTAGGTCAGACAGCATTATTGTTGGCAGCAGACCATGCTTCAACTATAACAGGCACAGCTATTCCTGTTGATGGAGGCTGGAATGCACAATAAGCTTTTTCACCTCATAAAGAATTTGTAATTTTAAAATAAAAAGTCCAGTGCAGCCAAAAGTTATATTAGAAAAGAATCAGTTTGAAATAACACTTCAACGTTTATGCCATCAATTAATTGAAGTGCATAGCGATTTTAAAGACTCTGTGATAATTGGATTGCAACCTCGCGGAACTTATTTAGCGCATCGCATCACCGAAGAACTCAAGAAAATTTTAAAAACTAAAAAAATTAATTGTGGTGATTTAGATATTACTTTTTATCGTGACGATTTCCGTAAAAAGGAATTAATTCCTAATCGCACCAATATCGATTTTATCATCGAAGATAAAAATGTGATTTTAGTGGATGATGTTTTATTCACCGGCCGTACAATTCGAGCCGGATTAGATGCTATGCTTGCATTTGGCAGACCAAATGATGTAGAACTATTAGTATTGGTAGACCGCCGATTTGCGCGTCACGTTCCAATACAGGCAAAATATGTAGGCTTAACCATCGACTCCATCGAAACTCAGAATGTAAAAGTAGAATGGAAAGAAACAGATGGCAAAGACAGAATCACTCTTTTAAGCAAATAAAAAATGCGACCGGCTAAAGGCACCTATCCTTCTTTTCTTGATTCGTACATTGCGAAAGCAAAGGGTAAAAATTTGCACGAAGCTCTCATTCACAGCACCGAAGAGTTAATGGAAACATTAACTATGATTCCTGATGATAAGGGCGATTATGCTTATGCAGAGGGTAAATGGACCATTAAACAATTATTGATTCATATTTCGGATGCGGAAAGAATTTTTGCTTACAGATTATTACGATTCGCACGGAACGATCAGCAACAACCTCTTCCATTTGAAGAAGATGATTATGCAAAAACCTGCAATGCTGATAAAAGAAGTTTAAGTTCTGTCATTGAAGAATTAATTGCTGTTAGAAATGCGACAGCTTCATTAATTGAAAGCTTACAACCTGAAGACTTTAACAAAGAAGGAAACACAGCGGCAGGAAAAACAACCGTGAACGCAGTAGGATTCTCCATTTGCGGGCATTGCAATCATCATATCTCTGTGTTAAGAGAAAGATACCTTTGATTTTTTAAATCCACAAAGGATGATTTTGAAATCAACCTTTGTGGATGTATTTCATTAAAACGGTAAGTGCATATAACCGTATTTCCAAAGCAAGTATAATACGCCACCCACTAAGGCTGAAATAATTAAAATAGCCGGAAGGATTGGACGTTTCTTTTTCGTGAACGGATCGTTTAAATTAATTTTTGCACCTGCAGGTAAAGTTGCTAAATGCGTTAATACATTTCCAAATTGAATATTAACGTTTGCCTGCGCATTAATAGCCCATCCGTTTGCATCTAGGATTGGAGCTAAATTACGTTTGCGTAATTTCAAAAAAGCAATGATCATACTTGGACCTGAAATCAACAATATAATTCCGAGAACCGCAATCGGCATTTGCCACCACTTCAATCCGATAAATCCGGCAATGG
>CAYQDP010000190.1:0-5647 GCA_964416235.1 uncultured Flavobacteriaceae bacterium
ATTAATTGATGCGATTGCAGCAAGCGCGAAACTTTCAAAAGCAGATGCAGGAAGAATTGCAAAAGGATATACAGATGAAGAGCTGATAAATAATTACTTTGGCACAAGCAAAACAAAAGTGATAGATGCGATTGCTAGTGGTGCAAAACTTACAAAAGCTGATGCCGGACGTGTTGTTGCAGTAATTGTTGAATTACTTAATAGCAGATTGAAAGGCGCTATTGGCGAGAGTGCATAATCAATCAACTTGTATTTGATTATGAATTAAATCAAAAAAGGGATTAACTAGGTTAATCCCTTTTTAGCGATTCATTTAGTTTGGGCAATTTAATGAACCACCAAAAGGTAATTGAGTGCATTTGTTGTTCATCGCTCCATAAATAAGTAATACAACGCTTACTCCTAAAATTACTCCTACTATGACATTTTCTGTTTTCATAATACAAAAATATATTGATGTTTCGTAATATCAGCTAAAAAATAGTGAATGAATATAAATTATTGAGGGAATTGTATTTTCTGGCGAGGGAATAAATAATTATTTGATAAGAAATTTTATTTTGTAATTGATTGAAGATTAAAAAGCATTATGTTTGTAAATAATAATGAAGTTCGTAATAATAATAATCTTGGCTCTGGCTGTATTGACTTGTAGTGAAAGCAACGAAATCACTTATGAAGAGGATCAGTTAAAGAGTCTTACTGAAATCAATCAATTTATTTTGCCTGATTCTCTTAAAAATTTAGATACCAATCTACTAATTGCTGCATTTTATGAAATACATCCAAAAAAGGCTTGCGTAGTTCTATTATACACAGACTCTACAGAAATAGAGGCAAAGAAAATCAGTTATTTTAACGATTCAATTTTTAGTGTTGATTACCTTGTTAAAGAAAACTATAACACGTTTGCCTTTAAAGACGATAGAAAACAAACATATATGGTCAGTAATGACAAAGTATCTTGGACATTTTATAATGGTAATTCAGCAATGACAGCGGATTATAATCGTGTAGATGTAAAGAACCGTTAGGGATTGAACGGAAATCCTTTTGCCTGACTCTTGCAAAAGATTGGAGAGAAAGCCCGACCCGAAGGGGAACGGCAAATTTATTTTACTGAATAACACACTGGAAACTTACGTCTGTGTTTTTAAGTTCGCTCTCGATTTCTTTACACTTTTCTTTTGCTTTCTTTTTAGTCTCTTTTATGGAACTTGATGTTTCTTTTAAAGGCGTTGAACAAACACAATTGTATTCTTTTTTACAACTCGCTACAATAAAGAAAGATATTATTAATAACACTTGTATTGTGATTTTTATTAATTTCATTTTATTTAAATAAAGTATATATTACCACTAAACTTTAACCGCTCTACAGTTTATTCGTTTTTTTTCAAATTTCCGATTGATGTTTCGAAGTCTCTTTTACAGATAACAGCTTCTTGTCCGCATTTGGCAGGAGTATATTTTGGCAATAAACCAACTACACGTTTTGCTTCTGCTTTAAGTTCTTCGTCATTTGTAGGGAAAGCTAACTTAAAAAATTCGCATTTACCGTCTTTAGTAATGAGCCAAATGAATTTTAATTTTAGGTTGTCATCATAATTTTTATTTGGGACTTTAAACGTAGAAAGAAAAAAGTTTCTGTCATTGAAGTTAGTGTCTAAAGGCTCAGGATAACTGGATATGTCAATATATAAGTTTTTGCCAGTTTCGGCGTCGTAAACCAACTTGCACTTAATTTTGTCTGCGGATTTGCTTTTTTGACCGTAGGCTGTTGCGAAGGTTAATGCTATTAAGATTAAAAATAGAAATTGTAAATTTTTTGTCATATGATATTTACTGTATGTGGTTATAAAAATGCGAACAATTATTTATTTTAATAAAATTTATTTGGCTATTGTTAATGTTTGTTGTAAACCTTGTTTGTTTTGAATAAGTATTTTGTAGTTCTTCTTAGGTATCAATGCTAGTGCTATAGAATCATTAGTACTTTTGATTTCTATTACATCTATTGGAGTGGCAACTTCAACGTTTTCCTCTAAGAAGAAGGCTTTTGCTATAACAGGATAAGAAATTTTGATTTTTTTATTTATAAGCTCTGACTTATACTTTGTAAAAAGCCATTCTGGTCTACCATATTTCAAACATGTCCTTGGGTGAAATACGTAGACATCAGCTAACTGCTTATCTATTATGAGCGAAGAGGAGGCTAGTTTTGGTTTAACAACCATAGATTTACTAGCTTTTATTATTTTAAATAAAGGATTTTCGTTTTTGTGATAGAAGGTTTCTGTTAATGATACTTGATTTACAGTTAACGGATCAATGCCTGTAATTTCTTTTAATCTACCAGCCATCGCTTTACCCCATGTGCCAATGTTTTCGCCCTCAAGAATATGTGAATATCCACAATGTATAACAATTCTCGCTTTTGGATTTTCTTTAAGAATTTTCGCAATATTAGTGGCTTGATCGATTTCACGTTGTGCATCATTTGTAACAATGTTTGGTTCGTATGGGAATACTTTATATCCATTACTTAAGGCTTGTCGAATCAGGTTGGAATATTGAGGTTCAACACTGTAATATCCTGAATTAATTAATGGATATCCTCGTGAATTTATGTTACTGTCAGCTAAAGTCAAAGTTTCTGCACCGAAATAATTAAAGCCGATCTTGCACAATTTTTCTATTAGTAACATTGTAAAAAATCGATGGTATGAAACATGATGCGCTTCATTAATGATGATCACCTGTCGGTTTTGAGCCTCTTTTGTAATGTAGTCTAAAGCAGGAATTAATATTAAACTTGAAGTATCAAAATTAGCCGGATTATTGGCTGGTTTGTTATTATTTTTTTCATAAAACTCCAAAGCTTTAAAATATAGACCGATGTTAGAGTATAGATATGAAACCATCTCTTTATCACCAGTACTGTCATATAAGGCTTGTATTTCATCTGAAAACTCATATTGCAACCATTGTAAATGTGAATTGTGAGTTTCTGCATTTTGAACAATTGATCTTACATTTTGATTTTTAGATTCATTTGAACAGGAGTTGAAAAAGAAAATAGATATAAAAATTAAAAGTCGAAATTTCATGATTTAAGACAAATTATGGAATGAGGGTGAATAGGGATCGTAGCTACATTTAAAGGGTTTCTCGTAAACGTCATTTAGAAAAGCTCTACAATCACTACAGATATATCTAAACTCACATACCTTACAGATGTTTATATCGTCTTTTTTAATAGACCATAATTCTTTGAAGCCAGTGGTGTTTAAAGCCTGCTCAAGTGATAGTTCAATTACACTACCAAACGTTTTTTCTAAGCTAGGGCAGTTTGTTATATCACCATTTGCTTTGATAGATATTTTTTTATATAAACAAGTATTGTTTTTTATACCATGCAGATAGAAAGGAAGATTTATTTTAAAGTCCTCTTTAGATATATTGCCGCAGCAAGAAGATGATGTGATTATTTGAGTTGTAAATATTAAATTGGATGCACCAATCGTCTTACAGTTGTCAATATCGGCCGAATGAATAACGAGAGTTTCTATAATTGGATATTTTTTCAAAATTGCCTCAAATGCGTTTGACGTTTCTAATTGTGAATGGCAGACAATTAATTCGACATTCCTAATTCTAGTTAAATTGAGCTTACTTAAAAAAATTTCTATTTTTTCGAGTGAAAAGTGAGAGTAAGTTCGGAATTCAATTGTTTGGCAGCCCAATATAGTTAGAGATTCAAATATATTGTCAATGTATTTTAAATTACAATCTGATAATTCAATAATACAATCAAGAATTTCATAAGGTGAATTAAATTGTGTGTTTATCTTTGGAAATCTATCAGGATTTTCACAATAGTGGCCAAGGTTGAGTTCAATTAGCTGGTTGAATAATATTTCTAATTCGACTTCATTTATATTGCGGTAATAATCTAGTATTTTAAAAATAGGCATAGTTTCACATGAGGTAAGAACGTCAACAATGTCATTTGATATAAATAAATAGGATCCTCTTTGTAAATCACATATTATAGAACGTACTGCGCCTTTTACAGGAATGCAATTAGAAAATAGCGTAAAATAAAAGTTTGTGTTCATTTACGGTCAATTATTTTACTAGTTTTTCTAAAGTTAGATATGCAAATAAATTCAGAACTTTTATAAAATTCGTTATTTGTAATTCTTGCTTTTATGTGATTGCTGTTATCTGATAAATCAACTTTAGTTAGTTTTTGCCACCTTAATGGCAGTTGTAATTTTGCGTTTTTAGGTATTAGTTCGTCTTTCATGAGCAAAGAAATTTTGCGATTTCATAATTAATATTATAGTTACAGCATTCCGCAACCATACCAAATTGGCCATCAGAATTTATTTCCAGAAAGTAGTATTTTTTATCCAAGCCCTTAATAAGGTCAACAGATCCGGATAATAATTTTAAGTCGGAGAAAAGATTTATTAACTGTTTTTCAATCACTAAGGGCAGAGAGTATGGTACAGTACGATTTGGGTTTTGAAAATTATATTTACGGCAATCTACTTTTGTTTTATCATCTATTTGAGAAAAAATAGCCATACTATAAACCTTGGTTTCTAAAATAAAACAACGTATTTCATATTCTTTTTCGATATACTCTTGAAAGAAGGACAAATAGAATTTATCTGGGAAATTGCTAATATCTTCTTCAGTTATTAACTCTGTATATGTCGTATATAAGTTAGAACCTAAGTCATAGTTAAAAGTTATACTTAAATCTTTAAGAATAATTTTTTTATTGTACTTCTCAAAGAATTTATTTAAAGATGTTTTTTCAGTAGTTAGTATGAATTCAGGTATTTCTAAATTGTGTTTTTTTGCTAATAATAGATTATTAAGTTTATTGCCGTGTTTCTTATTATCTGAGCCTAAAAATTTCACACAACGAATATTGGAAAGAATAAAATTTTCAATAACTGAAAGATCACGAGTTAATTGTGATATAATATGTGCAACTAAGTCAGCGCTTACAGAGTTATCGAAAGATCTTTTTGTTTCAATGAGCGAAGAATAATCAGACCACCTTCTTAACCAGATTGAATAAAACGAACCAGTCATACCAGTGTTACTAATTAATTCTCCGACATCGTTTATAGAAAAAGTAATACCGTGTGACTTAAAATCTTCAATTGAATCACCATTTAATCTTTCAGGCCTATTTCCATTTAGTATCAGCCAATCAATAACGTCTTCTGTCGAAATATCAGCTGTGCTTTTACTGATAATTAAAATTCTTTTATGATTTTTGATCACCAGTAATAAATTTTAAATTTAACAAGCCAAATAAAGTAGGAAGTTGCGTTAGTTATTGGTTTAATATGTAGGTGCAGCTAAAAGACCCCCGCCACCAGAAGGTTCAGAATAGTCGTTTGTGCATTTAAGGGTATAAACCGTTTGACCACCCACAACTTGAGTTACTATAGAATGAGTACAAGTATATTTTTCTTTACCAAGAGGGCCAGGTGTAGACCCATCACCTAACGGAGATGGAGTAATCATTGAAATTCCTAAAAATGAAATGCCATTAGAGTTTAAAATTAAACTCTGAAATCTTATGTCTCTATTATTTTTCATAAATCTATATTTTTTA
>CAYQDP010000191.1:0-5633 GCA_964416235.1 uncultured Flavobacteriaceae bacterium
GTAAGTTGTTCTATTTTTTGGTAGATGGTGATTTCTTCTTCCACCAATTTTTCAATGGTGATGTTGGTGATTTGACCGAAATGCGCTTCCATGTCTATTACCACCTTTTCTAAATCAATTATTTCCAGAATGTAATAGAACAGTTCGTGCTTATACGCTTTTTCTTTCACTTCATTCAGTACCTTTCGAGCCTGTTTGTAAAGTGATTTATTAAAAAGAATCTGGATGTTTTTTATTTCCTCATTAATTTCAGCAATCTTACTGTTTTCAATTCTAAAATGTCTAAGGCTTTTCAGAATATGATGTAACAACTGATTTTTTTCTGAAGGTAAATGCTTGATGAATGTTTCATTTTTGAATTGATTCTTTACAAGAGCTTCGTCGTATTCCTCCAGAGTAGAAATGAAATTAAAAAGCTTTATGTAGTTTTTTTCGCCTTGTTGCAAAGAGGAAACCTTACGAAAGAATTTTATTTCTTCGTTATTCAATGATTTTATTATGTCGAATAATAAATTAGACGGCTTCATTTATTTCTTCCAATTATCGGCTTGTTTTTCAAAAATTATATCTCCTATCTTTTTACCTGTAACCTTACTTTCGGTGTACGCTAAAAAGTCAAAATAGTAATTCGCGATTTTTTCATACGGGTCTTGCATTACTTCTTTAAAATCTTTACGATAATGCTCCCAAATTATCATTGGCGAATCGCTTTCAGCTAATTCTTCAAACATATCTATTACCATTTTCTCAACCTTAAATTGGTGCTTTTGATTTTTGTAAAAATCACGTGCTGTTTTAATGATGTATTTGAGTTGAGGGATTTTATTTAGCTCATAATGCAAAATAATGTTTTGTAATCGCGAAAAACACTGAAGGTCGAGACGCAAATGCGTGTCATTCTCGCTCATTAGTAAATTCAGGTATTTGCTGGCTTCCGCATAATTACCGGCGTAAATGTAAAGGTTGGCAAAGTTATAGTAGAAGATGAGTAGCTCTTCCTTGTTTATTTTGTCTTTATATAATTCAATTTGTTCATTAATGTATTTTACAACGGGTATGGCTTTATCAGTTCGGCCTCCATCTGTGTATATCAACAATTGGGCATTGGTGGTACTTGTAAATATTTTAAGTTGCAAGTCTGTTGTGTTAAAAGCGGGATGATTTTTTAGCTGAATAAATTTCTGAATAAGTTTTTCAGCTGTGGCATAATTCGTTTTTTCAATTTCAACCGACAAAAAATTATTGGTAGCCGACAAATATCTTTTCGGATATTCGTTAATTAAAAATGGATTAGCATCCATGAGTTCAATCATGGCGCTGAATTCATGTTGTCTTGAATTATTATCTCGTTTTTTTGAATAACATAAAGCACGCGTATGATGGTACAGAACTTCGGCTTTTTTGGAAAGGCAGTTCTTGTTTGATTTGAGTAATGGAGAATTCATGAGCTTATCATAAGCCTCAAATTCTTTGGCTGTTTTGGCAACCATGCTTTGACGCACCAAATAATTCACTTTTGAAAAAGCTTGAGTTAATTCGGCAATGTTCTTGGATTTATCAATGAGTTGTTGTTCTTCCTTTATTAAATCATCCAATGATTTGAAATTAATACCAAATTTGTTTTCAATATCCAGCAATTGCTTTTCAATGGAGATAATTTCTAAAATAAAGCTGAAGCTTTCATCCTTATAAGCTTCTTCCTTAAGTTTATTCAGCATTTTACGGCATTGCTTGTACTGAGCTTTATCGAATAGATTACGCAAATTCGTAATCTCGTCTTTAATTTTATACGCGCTTATGCTTTCTGCGTAAAAAGTTCGCTGACTTTTAAGAATGATGGTATAAATGTCTTCGAGAATGTTTTTTTGTTTCAGAAGCTTATTGAGCGACTTGGATGGCTTTGTGATTTCAGCGGAAGTTGCTTTTTCAAGTTCGTCAAACAATTTAGTGAGGGTGGAGGCATTGGAGTCGGAGGAAACGGTAAGTTTAAAAAACCGTTTCTCTGACTTGCTCAGAGACTTAATTAAGTCAAATACCTCTTCCAGACTAACTGCAATCATGTTTTAGGAATTCAAAATGTTAAAAGCATTCTTGTATTCTTATAATGCTGTAAAAAAACGCTTTTTTTTGCTAATTTTAATCTTGTCTACAAAGTTTAGGTCATGAAAGCCATAAAAAATCTAACATTTCTTGTATTCTTAACTGCAACATTATTGCCATTTTGCGGGTTGGGACAGGAAATCTCTTGCCAGAAATTAAAGAATGCCGTAAATACGGCAACTCTATATTATTCGGCCGAGAATTTAAGAAGTGATACTATTGATATTTTAAAATACACCATTAATTTAAACATCAATGATTTCGTAACCGATACAATTCGAGGTAATACGTTAATAAAATTTACGCCGAAAGTTAACGGACAAAATATTATCCGCCTCGATTTATTAAAGATGAAAATTGATTCAATTAAGCGAAACAATAGTCTGCTATTCTATACTTATAATGATACAGTAATAAAAGTAATTTTACCTCTATCCTATAATATTTTAGATACAGTCAGTATCAGCGTTTTTTATCATGGAAAACCTCAAGGTGACCCGGCAGGCTGGGGAGGTTTTTATTTTAGCGGGAACTACGCATTTAATTTAGGTGTAGGATTTGGAGCTAAACCTCATAATTATGGCCGTGTTTGGTTTCCATGTTTCGACAATTTTGTCGAGAAGAGTCAATATGAGTTTAACATTACTACGGATATTTCTAAAAAGGCATACTGTAATGGTGAATTAACAGGTGATGTTGTAAATGGGAGTCTACGAACTCGTTCGTGGAAGATGGATAAAGAAATTCCAAGCTATTTAGCATCTGTGGCTGTGGCAGATTATACGCAGGTTAACTGGACAGCTTCCGTAAGTTCTGGAACGGTGCCTGTAATATTAGCTGCACGACCTTCCGACACTACTGCATTAAAGGCGAGCTTTACAAATTTGTTAAACGCTGTAAGTGGTTTTGAAAATTATTACGGTCCGTATGTTTGGAATAGAGTAGGATATTGTTTAGTTCCATTTAGCAGTGGAGCAATGGAACATGCAACTAACATTGCATATCCGCAAGCGGCTTTAAGTATTGGATATGAAGCATCTTTAATGGCACATGAGTTATCGCATCATTGGTGGGGCGATTTAATGACATGCGAAACACAAGAGGATATGTGGTTGAATGAAGGTTGGGCAAGTTACAGTGAATATTTATTCAGAGAATGGAAGTACGGTTATAATTCATACATCACTAATTTGATTCCTACGCATGATGACATGGTACATTATGCACATTTCAGAGAAGGATTGTATTGGGCAGTTTCGGGTGTGCCCCATCAATATACATACGGCGATCATGTTTATCGGAAGGGAGCCGTGGTAGCCCATAATTTACGCGCATATATGGGCGACACCGACTTTTTTAACGGCTTGAAATATGTGATGGCGCAGAAGGCTTATAAAAACATGAATAGCATGGAATTTAAGAGCTTGTTAGAAACTTCATCGGGAAAGAACCTAAGTGACTTTTTTAATAACTGGGTAATGAATGGAGGTTGGCCTCATTTTTCGGTTGATTCGGTTGACTATGTGCCGCAAGGTGTTGGCAGTTATGTAGCGACTGTTTATGTAAAGCAAAAAATCACTGGTGCGCCCGCGTATTATTCAAATGTGCCTCTTGAAATCTCTTTTTTCAATAATTTTTGGCAGCCCACTTCAAAAACATTTACCATGAGCGGTTCTGCACAGAGTTTCACTTTCTCGCTCAGTTTTTTACCGGTAATGAGTGCTATCAACTATAACGCTAAATTATTGGATGCCTTAGTGGCAGAAAATAAGGTTTATAAATCTACGGGTAGTTTTAATAATTCATTGGGTAAGTGTATCATTCAAGTGTTGAACAAAGGCGTAGATTCATCATTCATACGTGTAGAACACAATTATGCAAAGCCCGATGCTTTTAAAAATAACATTGGTAATTACAAAATATCCAACCAGCATTATTGGCGTGTGGATGGTGTTTTAACACCCGGTTTTCATGCGAAATTGCATTTAAATTTTGATGGGACAAATACTACAAGCGGAAGTTTTGGACAGTTAGATACTTGTTTAACGTCCGTGCAAAATGATAGTATTATTGTTTTATATCGGAAAGACAGAGCAGATGATTGGAAGTTGGTGGATAAATACACAAAGTATAAAACCGGAACAAAGATGGGTAAATTCATTATTGACACTTTGCGTTTAGGAGAATATGTTTTTGCGAATAAGAATGGAGTTAATCCGGGAATTGGAATAAAGGAAAATGTAAAATCAACATCGCAATTAAAGTTATTTCCAAATCCTGCGAGTCACCATGTAACGGTTAGATTAGAGAATTATAATTTGCAAGGATCAGAGCAAATTGAAATAATTAATGTAGAAGGCAAATTGATTTACACCGGCAGTTTAAATTCTCAGGAAACAAAAATTGATTGCTCAGGTTTTGCAAAGGGTAATTATAATGTTAGTGTTTTGAGAAATAAAAAGGTTATTGCACGGGAGAAATTAATTCTGCAGTAATTATTCCAGAGCCTTAATCAACGCGGAGGCTTTAAGGAGGCATTCCTCGTATTCTTTTTCAGGATCGCACAAATGCGTGATGGCACTGCCAACAGAAAAGGATAAATATTTTTCTTTTTCGTTATAGAAGATACTTCTGATTAAAACATTTAAATCAAAATCTCCTTTTTCGTCAATGTATCCTATAGTTCCTGAGAATGGTCCGCGGTTATAATACTCAAACTCATCTATCAATTGCATCGCTCTGATTTTTGGAGCACCGGTCATGCTTGCCATTGGAAAAGTAGCATGAATAATTTCTTTGAAAGAAGTATTTTCCCTAAGCTCACAACTTACAGTGCTTACCATTTGGTGAACTTGTTGATACGATTCTATGTCGTATAGTTTCTCTACCTGTACACTTCCTTTTTGCGCGATGCGTGATAAATCATTACGCGCTACATCAACAATCATCACATTCTCGGTACGCTCTTTCAAGCTATGGAGTAATTCGTTTTTTATTTGTGTGTCTTCGGCAATCATTGAGCTTCTGCGCGCTGTTCCTTTAATAGGCTTGGTAATTAATTTATTTCCGCGTTTGCTTAAAAACAATTCAGGACTCGCACAGATGATGTATTTATCATTGAGTTTCACCAAAGCCGAGTAAGGAGCGTTGCTAAGCGTATTTAATTTATTAAATACATCAAATGGATTTATCTCCGTATTAAAAGCCTCAAATGTGATGCAATAATTAATTTCGTAAATATCACCTTGCTGAATATGATGTTTAAGCGCATTTACTTTTTGAATGTATTCTTGCTTAGTACTTGTGCAAGTTAAATCAATTTTAGTTGACTTAGTAGGGCGGATAGCTGTCTGTAATTCACCTTTTAGCTCAGGCGTAAACGAAAAATAAAGCGGGAAGTTGAGTAAGGAATTTTTAGAGTTGGAAAGTTTTTCAATTTCGTTTTTGTAATCATAGGACGTAAATACAAAACGATTGTTTGAATGATTTTCTGAAGTGTAATTGGGTTTGTTACCTGCAAAAAAAATGTTTTT
>CAYQDP010000192.1:0-5580 GCA_964416235.1 uncultured Flavobacteriaceae bacterium
AGATTTAAATTTGGTCCGTTAATTATAATTAACTTCATACTTTAATTTTCGTTATAAAAGTACGTAAATAAATTGAGTAACTGGACACCTTATAAAACACGGTTTAAACAATACCTTCAATTGGAGCGTTCCCTCTCCAAAAACTCCATTGAAGCTTATGCTGATGATTTAAATAAACTCGAGCAGTTTTGTCAACTTGAACTCAATAATAAATCGCCCCTTCAATTCGATTTAAAACATTTACAGTTATTTGTAAAATACATTTCCGAATTAGGCTTCTCCCCAACCTCTCAGGCAAGGATTATCTCAGGCATAAAAACTTTTTTTAAGTTTCTTCTTCTCGAAAATGAAATTAAACAAAGTCCTGCCGAATTATTAGAAGCGCCTAAAACGACCCGTAAACTGCCTGTTTTTTTAAGCATTGAGGAAATTGATAAACTTATTGCTCAAATCGACCGCAGTAATCCGGAAGGAGAACGTAATATTACACTCCTGGAAACTATGTATGGTTGCGGATTACGGGTGAGTGAATTAGTAACATTGAAAATAAGCGACCTTCATCTCAATGAAGATTACATTAAAGTTACAGGTAAAGGAAGTAAAGAAAGATTAGTACCCATTGGCAAAACCGCGAAAAAACTTTTACTCAACTACATCAACAATGTGCGCGTGCATTTGCCGGTTAAAAAAAACGCAGGTGATTTTATTTTCCTGAATCGCCGAGGCAGTCCACTCTCACGTGTAATGGTGTTTTACATCATAAAAGATTTAGCGGATAAGGCAGGCATTAAAAAGAAGATGAGTCCGCATACATTTCGGCATTCTTTTGCAACACATTTGGTGGAAGGCGGCGCCGATTTAAGAGCCGTACAGGAAATGCTCGGGCATGAAAGCATTACCACTACCGAAATTTATACGCATCTCGACAGACAATATTTGAGGGATAATATTCTGAGTTATCATCCCCGTAATAAAAAGTAAAGGTTTAAGAACAAAATCCAGTTTCCTTTGTCTCATTACCAAAATATATGAGTAAATTTAGCCTATGAAAACCTTCAATGTTCCTGAGTTTTATCGCAGTCCGATTATTTCGGCAGTTAAAACCTATCGTAAAACACAGGATCCCCGTAAAAAAGATAATTCACCAACTATTTTAGATTTTGGTCCGGTGAAATTTTATGTGGCGCGTCATTTTGGTTTTTGTTACGGCGTAGAAAATGCCATTGAAATTGCTTTTAAAGCTTTGGATGAAAACCCGGGGAAGAGAATTTTTCTTCTTAGTCAGATGATACATAATCCCGAAGTAAACAAAGATCTTACCGAAAGAGGCGTTTTGTTTTTGCAGGATACACATGGTGAGCAATTAATTTCTTTCGATACTTTAACTTCGGATGATGTTGTAATTATTCCGGCCTTCGGTGCACCTTTAAACATTTTGGACTTACTGGAAAGAAAAGGAATTAAAACAGAGAAGTACAATACAACTTGTCCGTTTGTAGAAAGAGTTTGGAAGAAATCTGAGCAAATCGGAAAAACCAATCACACCATCATCATTCACGGAAAATACAATCACGAAGAAACGCGTTCAACATTTTCAAGAAGCACAGTTCATAGTAAAGCCGTTGTTGTACGAGACATGGAAGAAGCAAAGGCTTTGGCTTCTTTTATTTTAGACAACAAAACACAGTTGGAATTTGAAAAAGCCTTTGCAGGAAAATTTTCCCAAGGATTTGACATCCATAAAGATTTTCAAAAAGTAGGTGTCATTAACCAAACCACAATGCTTGCCTCGGAGACAGAGGAAATTGCTAACTATTTTAAATCTGTAATGGAACAAAAATTCGGAGAGAGTGAAATCAAAAATCATTTTGCCGACACCCACGATACTTTGTGTTATGCTACCAACGAAAATCAGGATGCTACCTATGGTTTAATGAAATCAGACGCCGATTTAGCAATTGTGATTGGAGGATATAACAGCAGTAACACTTCGCATCTGGTTGAACTTCTTGAGAAAAAATTCCCAACTTACTTTATCTCCTCGGCAAAAGAAATAGAAGATAAAACATTAATACATCATTTCGATTATCCGAATAAAAAATTATTAAGTACTAAAAATTATTTACCGAGTCATACGCCTGTGAAAATTATCATTACAAGCGGCGCTTCTTGTCCCGACTCTCTGTTGGATGAAGTGATTCATAAAATTAATTCGTATTACAGCGGCGTAAAATCCGTACAAGAAATGCTGAGTAACATCAGTACCATTAATCTATCTTAAATTAACATGAAACTGAACTTAACGCGCCCTTTGGCATTTATTGATTTGGAGACTACAGGTGTGAATGTGGCCAGCGATAAAATTGTAGAAATTTGTATTCTAAAAGTTAATACCGACAACAGCACCGAAGTAAAAACAATGCGCATTAATCCCGGAATGCCAATTCCTGAAGGTTCATCACGCATTCATAAAATTTATGATAACGATGTAAAAGATTGTCCCTTGTTTAAACAAGTAGCCGCACAACTCGCCAATTTCATTGGCAACGCTGATATTGCAGGTTACAACTCCAATAAGTTTGATGTTCCTTTGTTACTGGAAGAATTTTTGCGTGCCGAAGTTGACTTTGATTTATCGAACCGCCGACTAATTGATGTACAAAACATTTTTCACATCATGGAGCCACGCACTTTGGCTGCCGCGTATAAATTTTATTGCGACAAAACCATCGAGAATGCACATAGCGCAGAGGCCGACATTAAAGCAACATACGAAGTGTTTCTGGCTCAGCTAAAGAGATACGAGAACGCAGAAGTTGCCGATGCTAAAGGTAATTTAATAAAACCTATAAAAAACGACATGCAGGTTTTAAGTGAATTCTCCACTAAAACAAAAAATGTAGATTTAGCAGGAAGAATTATTTTCAATGATGCCGGTGTAGAAGTTTTTGCATTCGGAAAACATAAAGACAAACCTGTGATAGAAGTTTTTGAAAAAGAACCATCGTATTACAGCTGGATGATGAACGGAGATTTTCCTTTGTACACTAAAAAAATCATTACCCAAATAAGATTGAGAATGAAGAAATAATTAATTCTTCAAATAAGAAACGGTAACATTAAAATCCGCTCCTCCGCCCTTTACTCTGCGCCAATAACCAAACACTTTTGTTTTGCAATAAGAAGGTGTATTCACAGAGCCGGCAAAACAAAATTTAGTAGCATCCATCTTTTCCTCCAAACATTCGAGACTAATAAAAAAATCATCGTCTGTTGTGATGTAGTAATCCTTTAAATTTACAGTCACAATCCCTTGCTTCACATTAGTTTTAAATATAACAGGACGTTTTAAAAAGGATTGATAAGGATATCCTTTAGGTGATACCGCGTAAAACATTAATCGGAATTTTATCGAATCTTCAAATGTGTTTTTTATAATGTAAAAACTAAAATCTTCGATGTAAACCGACTGTCCTTTTTTGTTTCCGGCTAAAATGGCTGCCTGAGAGCCTAGCCAATTTTCATCTTCCGTTACAAATGCCGTACAATTTCGTGTGCTGTATTTAGTAGTTCCTAACACTTTTCTCTTTACCACTTTTGCTTTTACGTCTATCTCTTTCAAATCGATTAATATTGGCTTAAGTGAAATTACTTTACCTGCAAAATTTTTCAGGTCAGGTTTAGCGAACGTAACCGTTTCGAAACCTATCGCTGAAATTTTGAGCGTATCCTTTTCAGTGAGGTATGGTAGTTTTAAATTAAAAAAACCATCTGCATTACTTAGTGTTCCATAATGCTTTCCTGAAATTCCAACAGAAGCATAAGGGATTGGTAATCCCGATTTCTCCTCGGTAATTCGTCCGCTTAAAACCACCTGAGCGTGGATTTTTCCGACAAAAATTAATAGAAGAATTAATCGCAACATTATTTCTGATAGGTGACAGTTACATTAAAATCTATTCCTCCAAACGGAATTTTCATCCAATCCATAAACGTTGCAACTTTCATGAAGCAAGGTCCGGAAACGCTCCCTGAAAAACATAATTTCTCTTTGTCAATTTGATCTTCTAAACATTCTAAACTCATAAAAAAATCGTCATCAGTATTAATCAAAAGGTGCTTTAGATTAACACTCACAACACCCTCCTTAACCGCGGTTTTGAAAACAATCGGCTTCCTTAAAATATTTTCACCGGGTAATCCCTCCTTATCTTCTTTATAAAAATTTAAACGAAATGTTAAGGAATCCTTATATAGATTCTTCACGATGTAAAAATTAAAATTCTCCAAAAAAACCAACCTTCCCTTTTTATTTTTGGCCTTAATAGAAATTTCAGCGCCCTTATAATTGCCTTCAGCGCCTGTAAAAGATAAACAGATTCCGGTGTTATAATTTTTATTACCTAATACCTTTGTAATAGTTTTTTGCGGTTTAATTTTCACCTCATTTAATTGAACCGAAGTAACCGACAAATAAATTGTCTCGTTAGAATAATTTTTGGCTACCGGCATTGCTACTTTAACACCATTGTATCCTATTGCAGATATTTTAAGAGTATCGGCATCGGTAAAAGCTGCTATTTTTAATTCGAAAACACCATTTTCATCACACACAGTACCGTAAGACTTTCCTTTAATACCAATACTTGCAAAAGGAATGGGTTCCTTGGTGCTTTTGTCGGCTACCTTACCCTTGATTACAATTTGGGCTGTTGCGGTGAAGGAAAACACCAATAGAAAAAATTGAAATAATCGTTTCATAAGTAAATAAAACCTGAATTTACACATATTTTAGGTTCTGCGGGTATTAAGGCAAAATTTGTATCTTTGCTGCCTTATTTTCTATTAAAATGATTACAGTATCCAACGTGAGTTTGCAATATGGCAAACGTGTTTTGTTTGATGAAGTTGAAGTAAAATTTACTCCGGGCAATTGCTATGGCATTATTGGTGCCAATGGTGCGGGTAAATCTACCTTCATGAAAATTTTGTCTGGCGAAATAGACCCAACTAAAGGTCAGGTTAGTATTACTCCCGGACAACGTATGAGTGTTTTAAAACAAAATCACTTCGAATTTGATGAGTTTACCGTATTGGATACAGTTTTAATGGGAAATAAAAAGTTGTACAAAATCATCAAAGAAAAAGAAGCAATTTATGCCAAGCCTGATTTCAGTGAGGCAGATGGTTTAAAAGCTTCTGAATTAGAAGCTGAATTTACAGAAATGAATGGTTGGAATGCAGAGAGTGATGCCGCCGAAATGCTTTGCAACTTAGGCGTGAATGTGGAGAGTCATTACAAGCTCATGAAGGATTTAACGGGTAAGGAAAAAGTAAAAGTTCTCTTATCGCAGGCTTTATTTGGAAATCCTGACATTCTGTTAATGGATGAGCCCACTAACGACTTAGACGTAGAAACAATTACCTGGCTCGAAAACTTTTTGGCTGATTTTCAAAATACGGTAATTGTAATTTCCCACGACCGTCACTTTTTAGACGCCGTGTGTACACACATTTGCGATATTGATTACAGTAAATTAAAAACCTACACCGGTAACTATAGCTTCTGGTATCAGATGA
>CAYQDP010000193.1:0-5563 GCA_964416235.1 uncultured Flavobacteriaceae bacterium
ACATTTATTTACAAAAACAAATCCGGTACGTCAGCGTCGTACTTATGAGCCGACATTGGCATTGGAAAATTTCGGTTTATCTGATAAAGATTTGGAAACGGTGTTTCAAGCCGGTAATGAAATCGGAATTGGTCCTGCTAAACTAAAAGATATTGTTGCTCACTTAGATCAAACCTACTGTCAAAGTATTGGAGCTGAATATATGTTCATGCGCGAACCACAAGTTGTAAAATGGTTACAAGAGCGTATGGAGAAAAACAAGAATACACCTAATTTTTCTAAGGATGAAAAGCGTGTTATTCTAAAAAAATTAACGCAAGCTGTTGTATTCGAAAATTATTTACATACAAAGTTTGTTGGACAAAAACGTTTCTCATTAGAAGGTGGTGAAGCGGTCATTCCGGCGATGAATGCATTAATGGAACATGGTGCTAATCTTGGTATTCAGGATTATGTAATTGGTATGGCGCACCGTGGGCGTTTAAATGTTCTTACCAACATCATGAATAAAACCTATAAGGATGTATTCACTGAGTTTGAAGGACGCCCAAGTGAAGATTCTTTATTCGACGGTGACGTAAAATATCACATGGGGTATTCGTCGGATCAAATTAGTGATGGCGGAAAAAAGACACACATGAGTCTGACTCCAAATCCATCACACTTAGAAACGGTTGATCCTGTGGTTACAGGTATTGCCCGCGCAAAAATTGATAATTTACATAATGGTGACAATTCAAAAGTTTGTCCTGTGTTGTTACATGGTGATGCAGCAGTTGCCGGACAAGGTATAGTATACGAAGTGTTACAGATGAGTCAGCTCGACGGTTATAAAACCGGAGGTACCGTTCATTTTGTGATTAATAATCAGGTTGGATTTACAACTAACTTTTTAGATGCGCGTTCATCAACTTATTGTACAGATATTGCAAAAGTAGTTCTATCTCCTGTATTCCATGTGAATGGTGATGATGTTGAAGCTTTGTGTTTCATTTCAAAATTAGCTATGGAATTCCGTCAGACTTTCCACCGCGATGTATTTATCGATGTGTTATGTTACCGTAAGTATGGTCACAACGAAGGGGATGAGCCGCGCTTTACACAACCCGTATTGTATAAGGCAATTGCGGCGCATCCAAACCCGAAAGATATTTATGTAAAGAAATTAGAAGCAGAAGGTTCTGAATTAGCAACCGAAGCGAAAGAAATTGAAAAAGGATTTAAGGCGCAATTGGATGCCAACTTGGATGAAGCCAAGAAAACAGAAAAGGCTAAAATCACTTCCTTCTTAGAGGGAAATTGGAAAGGTATTCGAATGGCAAGTGATAAGGACTTTGAAACTTCTCCTGATACATCAATTTCAGAAAAAATGTTCATGGAGTTAGCTCAAAAAACAACAGAGCTTCCAAAGGATAAAAAGTTCTTTAATAAAATACAAAAAGTGTTCGACGACCGTAAGGCGATGATCACGAATGATAATTACGATTGGGCAATGGGAGAATTATTGGCTTACGCTTCATTAATGAAGGAAGGTCACCATGTGCGTTTCAGCGGACAAGACGTTGAACGCGGAACTTTCTCTCACCGTCATGCGGTAGTTAAAGTAGAGGATAGCGAAGAAGAATATACGCCATTAAATAATTTAGGGACCGATGGACAATTACGTATTTACAATTCGCATTTAAGTGAGTACGGTGTTTTAGGTTTCGAATATGGTTACGCTTTCGCTTCTCCAAGCATTTTAACTATTTGGGAGGCGCAATTTGGTGATTTCTTTAACGGAGCTCAAATCATCATTGACCAATATGTAACATCAGCCGAAAGCAAATGGCGTCGTATGAATGGGTTAGTTATGTTATTACCTCACGGTTATGAAGGTCAGGGTCCGGAGCACTCTTCTGCTCGTATGGAGCGCTTCCTTCAAATGTGTGCAAATAATAATATTTACATTGTAAATACAACAACACCGGCTCAACAGTTTCATGTGTTACGCCGTCAGTTAAAACGTGATTTCCGTAAACCATTAATTTGTTTTACTCCAAAGAAATTATTGCGTTATCCTGCATGTGTAAGTAAAATTACAGATTTCACTAAAGGTGGATTTAAAGAAGTTTTGGACGATAATTTAGCGGATGCTAAAAAAGTAACACGTATTGCATTTTGTACAGGTAAAGTTTATTACGACTTAATTGAACGTCGCGCTAAAGAGAATGCAGATGACATAGCATTCGTGCGCTTAGAGCAATTATATCCTTTCCCTCAAAAGCAGGTGGATGAGATATTAAAGAAATACAATAAAGCAAAAGATTTAATGTGGGTTCAGGAAGAAACTGAAAACGCAGGAGCGTGGAGGTTCATTGACGGAAAAATGCGTTCGTTGAATTTAAAATATATAGGTCGCGATGAATCAGCATCACCTGCAACCGGATTCAGTAAACGTCATAATGAAGAAAGCGAAAGCATCATGACTAAAATCTTTTCCAAAGTATTAGTAAAATAATTAAAGCAAATTCAAACATTCAAAATTTAATATATGGCAATCGTAGAATTAAAAGTACCTAGTCCCGGAGAATCAATTACTGAAGTTGTCATTGCTCGTTGGGTAAAACAAACTGGCGATGTAGTAGAGAAAGATGATGTATTGGCAGAAATTGACTCTGATAAGGCAACACTCACCTTAAATGCTGAAGAAAGCGGAAAGATTGAAGTATTAGCTGCAGAAGGTGATACTGTGAAAGTTGGACAGGTAGTAGTGAAGATTGATACCTCATTTAAACCGGAAGCAAAACCAAAAACAGAAACTAAAGCTGAAGTAAAGGTTGAAGCTAAGAAGGAAGAGAAGCAGGCTGTAACAAAAACCGTTGAAAAGGCCGGTACTTATGCTACAGGTACACCAAGTATCGCAGCTGCGAAAATGATGGCTGAAAATGGTATTAAATCTAATCAGATTAATGGTACAGGTAAAGACGGACGCATCACCAAACAAGATGTGTTAGCAGCATTATCTAACGGTCTGCCTACCGCTCTTGATGTAGTATCTAATAGCTGGAAAGGTGGTCGCGATAAGGACAAAGTGAAGATGACCTCATTACGTAAAACGGTTGCAAAGCGATTGGTTTCAGTGAAAAACGAAACAGCGATGTTAACCACATTTAACGAGGTTGATATGAGTGCAATTTATGCGATTCGTGCTAAGTATAAAGATAAATTTAAGGAGGTTTACGGAACTAATATTGGTTTCATGAGTTTCTTTACCAAGGCGGTTACTGAAGCTTTATATCATTATCCGGCAGTTAATGCGATGATTGACGGTGAAGAAATCGTTTACAATAAATATTGCGATGTAGGTATTGCGGTAAGTGCACCTAAGGGATTAATGGTTCCAGTATTGCGTAATGCTGAATTAATGAGCTTAGCACAAATTGAAGCGGGCATTAAAGATTTAGCAATTAAAGCGCGCGACGGAAAATTAACCATTCCGGATATGGAAGGTGGAACTTTTACAATAACTAATGGAGGTGTATTTGGAAGTATGATGAGTACGCCAATCATCAACCCTCCTCAAAGCGCTATTTTAGGTATGCATAATGTGGTAGAGCGCCCAATGGCAGTAAACGGTAAAGTAGAAATTCGTCCGATGATGTATGTTGCTTTAAGTTACGATCACCGTATTATTGACGGACGTGAAAGCGTTGGATTCCTTGTAAAAGTGAAAGAAATGTTAGAGAACCCAACCAAAATGTTATTCGGCGGTAAAAACCCTGAAGAGATTTTATTGGGATTGTAAACTTATAGAAATAAGTGAGACCCCGGCAAAATGTCGGGGTTTTTTGTTACCTTTTGATTCGGAAGCATTATATTTATATTGAAAAGAGTAATACTGATATTATTAATATTAACCTCTAGACTTTATTCGCAAAAACTGAAGTTCGATACCGTTTATTCTGATTGTAATGTGGCCAGAGAGCTAAGTATTGGTAATACTGCTACGGTAAATAAAACAATCAACGCGCCTGGATTTGGAGCTAAAAATGAAATAAGTCCGGGAAGGCAAAGAACAAAATTTGCTTTTGAATCTGAACATCATTCTGCTTGGTATAAATTGAATATAAAATCAAGTGGGCATTTATGTTTTGATATAATTCCCAATAAATCTGATGATGATTATGATTTTATGTTATTTAAAGCCGAAAATAATTTTTGTGATAGTCTAGCGCAATATAAGATTAAGCCGCTTCGTGCTTGCATTTCGAGGAATAAAGAAGATAATAAAGGTAAAACCGGATTAAGCAATACAGCTACTAAAGAATTAGTGAAAGAAGGAGTTGGCGATTCCCATGTAAAATCTTTGAAGGTAAATTCCGGAGAGACTTTTTATCTGGTATTAGACAATGTATATGATGGAGGAGAAGGGCATTCCATTCGGTTTTATATGGAAGAACCAATATTGATTAAAGGCACGGTACTCAATGAAAATAATTCACCATTAAAAGCGGATATTACATTAACCAATCAAAAAGGCGATACTATTCTTGTGTCCAAAAGTGATGCTCTAGGAAAGTATATGTTTAATACTTATTTAAGGAAAAACACGAATTATGTATTGAATTTTTATTGTGACAGCAGTTTTATATTTGCGAAGAGTATTGTTATAAAAGAAAAAGATAGTTTATTTCAAATACAAACTGTTTTACCGAAATTAAAGAAGGGACTTAAATATCCCATTGGAAATATTAACTTCCATGGAGGCTCATCTCAATACATTACCGCTGCAATTCCGTCCTTACATAATCTTAAAAGAGTTATGCAAAAGAACCAAACCTTAACAATAAAAATAATTGGGCATACCAACGGATGCGGTGCGGGAGTAGATGAGCTTTCAAAACTAAGATCTGCGCGTATAAAGGCATTTCTTGTGGAGCATGGGATTGAGGATAAAAGAATAGTAACAGACGGAAAGGGATGTAAGGAAATGCTTTTTCCGAAACCCTTCACTTTGGATCAAATGGAACAGAATCGACGAGTTGAGATACAGGTACTTGAATATTAAACTTATTTAACCAAAAAAGTGCTGTTAGTCTGCTTACTTTATGTCCTAAGCAGCATCAAACTTTGTATATTTGTATTAAAATTAAAAAAATGGAAAACACAAATTTCAGAAGCACCAACATCAACAATATTCAGGATGCAACGATTGTTAACAGCAGTACGCTTTTACGTTCGGTTTTTTCATGGATGACATTAGCATTGGTTATTACCACTATTTCATCTATGTTATTCGCATTTGTTCCTGATTTAGTACGTATGCTTTTTGTTGAAACAGCAGAAGGATACCAATTAAGCATTTTTGCCTGGGTGGTAATGTTTGCCCCTCTTGGTTTCGTAATGTTGATGTCTTTCGGATTTAACAAGCTTTCTTATCCTGCTTTAATTGCAGTGTTCCTTGCTTATTCAGCGGTTAACGGAATCAGTTTAAGCTTTATTTTCATGGTTTATGAGTTGGGGTCAATTTTCAATGTATTCCTAAGCTCTGTAGCTTTATTCGCGGTAATGGCCATTGCAG
>CAYQDP010000194.1:0-5547 GCA_964416235.1 uncultured Flavobacteriaceae bacterium
TATTTTACAGAGAATGAAGTAAACGCCGGATATAATGTTGTTATACTTGGTGGAAAGATTGCAGAGGGTTTATTTCCCAACAATCAAGACCCAATTGGAAAGGATATAAAAATCGCGGGAAGAAAAGCCATTGTAATTGGTGTTTTCAAAACTGAGGGTGAGAGTATGTTGGGGAATAGTATGGATAATCAGGTGGTGATTCCTTTTCATTTTGCCAAGTATATTCTTGATGTTAACTCAGAGAATGCTGACCCATATATTGCCGTAAAAGCAAAGCCCGGTGTAAGCAATGCCGAAATGATGGATGAGTTAACAGGAATTATGCGTGGCATACGCCGATTAAAACCATTAGCAGATGATGATTTTGCTCTAAACGAAACTAATTTGTTAAGTAAAAACTTTGATGTATTGTTTGATATCATTGGCATCGCCGGTTGGATTATCGGAGGGTTCTCAATTTTAGTTGGAGGTTTTGGTATTGCCAACATTATGTTTGTGTCCGTAAAAGAAAGAACCAGTATTATCGGCATTCAAAAATCATTGGGCGCCAAAAATTATTTTATTTTACTTCAGTTCTTATCCGAATCCGTTTTTCTTTCTTTAATTGGCGGACTCTTAGGCTTGCTGCTCACGTATCTTATTACATTAGCAGCGCAAGGCAACATGGACATGACAATAACGCTCAGCTCTTCAAATGTAATTTTAGGCATAACCATTTCGGTTTTAATTGGAATTATAAGCGGGTTTGTTCCCGCCTACAGCGCATCTCAGTTAGATCCGGTAGAAGCAATTAGAAGTAATTAAATGAGAGCGATAACACGTCCGAAAATAATATCAGCTATTTGTATCATAGGTTTTATTACCGTGATATTTAATTTCCCTTCGGTTTTTTCTCCGGCCATAAAAAAGATAGGTATGTTCGTGCCGGCCTTATACGGGATTATTGTTGCGGGCAATTTCATGGCGTTTATTGGTTTGTGGCACATGAAGCAATGGGGCGTTCAGCTTTATCTCACCATATTTTTCATAAAAACATTGTTCTTGGTATCCATTAGTGACTTCGGTCCGGGTACCATTGCGGGCATTATTTCAACCATTATTTTCTCCATTATACTTTTGCGTCATTATCCTAAAATGGACGTAAATCTGTAGTTCCTAAAAAAATCCATCTGCTTTTTAGCTTTATTTGTCCAAAAACGTACCAATTCAATCAAAAAGTTTTGCGAAATAGAAATTATTTTGTATAACTTTATAGGAGATAAGGTATTTATTCACTCAACAAGAACGTAGATTTAATCAATAGAAAGCATGATTGCCGAAGTAGAAACAGGAGAATTGCAACAAACGCTTAAGAGCTTTTTTGGCTTCGAAGGCTTTAAAGGAAACCAGGAGAAAATTATTAAAAGTGTGCTTTCAGGGAAAGACACCTTCGTGATTATGCCAACAGGTGGCGGTAAATCATTATGCTATCAATTGCCGGCCTTAATGAGTGAGGGCACAGCTATTGTAGTATCGCCATTAATTGCCTTAATGAAGAATCAGGTAGATGCTATCCGCGGATTTAGCGACGAATCAGGGATTGCCCACTTTTTAAACTCATCACTTAATAAAAGCGAAATCGCTAAAGTTAAGAAGGATGTATTATCAGGAAAAACCAAATTATTATATGTAGCTCCCGAAACTTTAACTAAAGAAGATAATATTAAATTCTTCGAAGAGTTTAAGATTTCATTTTTTGCTATTGATGAAGCGCATTGTATTTCTGAATGGGGTCACGATTTCCGTCCGGAATACCGTCGCCTCCGCCCAATCATTGATAAAGTAGGAAATGTGCCCGTAATGGCATTAACTGCTACTGCAACGCCTAAAGTACAACAAGATATTCAGAAGAACCTTGGCATGATGAAAGCCAATGTGTTTAAATCATCATTCAACCGTTCTAATTTATATTACGAGGTTCGTCCGAAACAAAACGTACTGAAGGAAATCATTAAGTATGTAAAGCAGAATTCAGGTAAATCAGGAATTATTTATTGCTTAAGCCGTAAAAAGGTTGAGGAAATTGCTCAGGCTCTAAAAGTAAACGGAGTGAAAGCAGAGCCTTATCATGCCGGACTAGACGCAAAGGAGCGTGCCAGAACACAAGATTTATTCTTAATGGAACAAATTGATGTGATTGTAGCAACAATTGCATTCGGAATGGGAATTGATAAACCGGATGTTCGTTATGTAATTCATCACGATATTCCGAAATCACTCGAAGGATATTATCAGGAAACCGGTCGCGCCGGACGTGATGGCGGCGAAGGAAATTGCGTTACGTTTTACAGTTACGATGATATCATGAAACTCGAAAAGTTCATGAAGGATAAACCGGTAGCAGAACAGGAAATTGGTAAGCAAATGCTTAGCGAAACTGCCGCTTTCGCCGAAACATCTTCTTGTCGCCGTAAATTCATTCTACATTATTTCGGTGAAGAATTTAACGAAACAAAGTGTAGTGAAATGTGCGATAACTGTCGCCATCCTAAACAAAAGTTTGAAGCTAAGGAAGATTTGGAATTAGCAATTGAAGCAGTTCTAGAGATTAAGGAGAAACACAAGATAAAAGATGTAATTAATGTGTTGATGGGAACCCTCACCGCAACCTCAAAATCATACAAGCATAATAATTTAGATGTGTGGGGCAAAGGTGCTGAAGATGATAAGGATGATAAATACTGGAATGCTGTTTTGCGTCAGGCTATCGTAAATAATTATTTGGTAAAAGACATCGAGAATTACGGTTTATTAAAAGTAACCGATAAAGGAAAAGAGTTTTTAAAGAAACCGCATAGTATCAAATTCACGCGTGATCACGATTACGCGAATACCGATAAGAGTGAAGATGATGATATCATGGTTGGCGGAAAAGCCGGCGGTGGGGCAGCTGATGAAACATTATTCGCCATGTTAAAAGACATGGTTAAGAAAATCGCTAAGCAAAAAGCTTTACCTCCTTATGTTATTTTTCAGGAAACTTCTTTAGAAGAAATGGCCATACAATATCCTATCACCATGGATGAGCTAACCAAAATTTCAGGTGTAGGTGCCGGTAAAGCTGCTAAATACGGTAAACCATTTATCGATTTGATTAAAAAATATGTAGAGGAGAATGAAATTGAGCGTCCGGTTGACATGGTAATTAAATCAGTGGTAAATAAATCGGGATTAAAAGTATACATCATTCAAAATGTTGACCGTAAAATCCGTTTGGAGGACATGGCTAAATCGAAAAACATTAAAATGAATGATCTATTAACTGAAATGGAGACTATTGTTGCTTCCGGTACTAAACTTAATATCAGCTATTATCTGCAGGATGTAATGGATGAAGAAAAATTGGAAGAGGTAATGGAGTATTTTAAGGAGTCGGAAACCGACAGTGTGGATGCTGCTTTAAAGGAATTAGGGGAGAATGATTATACTGAAGAGGAAATCCGCATGATACGTATTCAGTTTATTACGGAGTACGCGAATTAGTAGTTTTTTGTTTTATTATACACAGCCCCGTCATTGTTTATAAATGACGGGGCTTTTTCTTTATTTTCGCATACTTTAAACTGTTATTTAGCGTTAAGTAAAGAGTGTTTTCCCCGCAAATCCATAGATATATTTTTTTACTCGGTCTTGTTGGTCTGGCAGCAGGGATGATGTTCGGGACTGTTCCCACCAGTATTCCGCAGTTCGTTTTGTTTGGTAATTGGTTGATGGAAGGTCGCTGGAAAGAAAAAGCAATCGTCATTAAAAGCAGCACAATTTTCTGGATTTTAAGTTCAATGTTTTTAATGCATTTGCTTGGCATGCTTCATACCACGGAATTGGCGCGTGGAATGGATGATATACGCATTAAAATTCCGTTACAACTTTTGCCATTGGTTTTTTTTACCACACCTGCGCTTAGTAAAAAGGAATTGCATTTAATTTTGAAATTTTTTGTGGCTGGTGTTGTAGTAAGTTCGCTTTGGTGTTTATTTTATAATTACTCTCATCAATTAACCGATATCAGAAAGGCATCGCGCTTCATGTCTCACATACGCTTCGGTTTATTTATTAATCTTGCAATTGCGGTGTTGTTTTATTTTTTACAGGATGCTAAAATAATCGCGCAAAAAACCGGTATAGTTTTATTGGCTGTATTCTTGGTATCCGTCATGTTTTTGTTAAGTCTTGTAACGGGATTAGTGATGTTGTCCATTCTAATCGGTGTTTATTTATTCTATTTTATATTCAAACAAAAACAGATTTATAAATTATCGGGAGTGTTTGCGATGATTGTTCTTGCAGCAAGCACCTTTTATTTTTTAAAATCAGAATGGCAACAGTTTAACTTCGTGTCAAACGATAAAGACAATGCTCAAAAAGAAATGAGTGCATCAGGGCGACACTATTTCGCTCCGGATACATCCAACAAACATAAAGAAAACGGTTATTTTATTACCTATAATCTCCAATATGACGAATTGCACTCGCAGTGGCCTTTGAGAAGTAAACTTCCGGTTTATGGTAAAGATAAAAAAGGCGGCCAGGTTATTTGGACGATGATTCGCTATATGTCAAGTAAAGGTTTGACAAAAGATTCAGTAGGAATCGCAAGTTTAAGCAACAACGATATTAAAAATATTGAAAACGGAATCACAAATTATAAATATGCCGATGCCTCTCCAATATCCAATCGCTTACATGAATTTTTCTGGGAATATAGAAACTATCAGCAAGGAAGTAATCCCTCAGGAAATACTTTGTTAATGCGAATGGAATTTTGGAAGGCTGCTCTTTACATTATTAAGCGAAATCCTACTTTTGGTGTTGGTACCGGTGATGCACAACGTGCATTCGATCGAGCGTATTATCGTACTGAAACAAAATTGACTCGCGAATGGCGTTTACGTTCACATAATCAGTTTTTAGCAATAACCGTTTCATTTGGAATTACAGGCCTGGTCGTGTTTTTATTTTCCCTGATTTACCCTGCTTATTCACTTCGAAAAAATTTACACCAATTGTATTTTGTGTTTCTGTTGATTGCAATGGTGTCTTTCTTAACGGAAGACACACTCGAAACCCAATCAGGAGTCAGCTTCTTCGCTTTCTTTAATACACTTTTTATTTGGTTAGCTTGCTTTGGAAATGTGAATAAGCAAGTGGAAGATTAAAACTTGTAATCTTTGTAATCTCTCGTAAATTCCTTCTCGTCAAATTTCGGATTAACCTGAAGGAAATGATAATTGTACTCTTCAAACAAACCTTTATCATCATACACTTTTACGCCAATAGGCAAATTGTAAAATTGATCGATGTAAAGAATAACCGTCTTTGCATAATAGTTTGGAACCTTTATAACTTGTCCGGGAGTAAGTATATCAAAGTAATCTTTCAATTTCGGATTCATCTCTACAATCATGTATTCCGCTACAAATAATTTTCTGGCAATAGAAGTTAAATTTTCGGAAGCCCCAACAGTATAAGTAGTTTGCGCAAAGTCTTTGTTATTGATGGTGATTTTAT
>CAYQDP010000195.1:0-5499 GCA_964416235.1 uncultured Flavobacteriaceae bacterium
ACTGACTATCGGTTAAATCGGGGGCGATTTTTAATAGAATAGGCTTAGGATTTGTTTTTTTGTTATTGAGGCCTTGTAACGTATTTAACAACTTAGTAAGAGGTTCCTTTTCCTGCAAATCACGAAGATTGGGAGTATTGGGAGAACTCACATTCACAACAAAATAATCAACCACATCGAAGAGTGCATTAAAATTAATGACATAATCATTAACCGCTTCGTCATTAGGAGTTATTTTGTTCTTACCGATATTTCCTCCAATTAAAACAGTCTTATCCCAACGTTTTTTAAGGCGTATTGCGGCGGCTTCTACTCCTTCATTATTAAACCCCATACGATTAATGATGGCTTCATCAGGAATCAAACGAAACAAGCGTGGTTTATCATTACCCGGTTGCGGTTTAGGGGTGAGAGTTCCTATTTCAATGAAACCAAAACCCAGATTACCTAACTCATTAAACAACTTGGCATCTTTATCTAAACCGGCGGCCAATCCAACGGGATTATTAAAACGGAGCCCGAAAACATCCTTCACCAAAGCCGGATGTGAATAAGAATACATCTTATTCAAAATGAATGACATACCAGGAATGACAGAAGCGTTTTTTATGAGAGAAAAAGTAAAATAATGTGCTTTTTCAGGATCTAAACTAAAGAGATAGCGTTTTAAAAGTTTGTACATAATGGTACTGTAAAATTAGGGAAACTGTTCCAAACTAGGAAAGCCGGCACCAAAAGTTGAAAAAATTAGCATTTTTTAAGTTTTTTTGCATTTTGATTCAAAATACTTATATCTTTGCGCTCAAATTAAAACTAAAACAAAACCACAACAATGAAAAAAGTATTATCAATCGTAGCTGTTGCCGCTTTATCTGCTGCTTTCGTAGCTTGCGGCCCGTCTAAAGAAGAAATCGAAGCAAAAGAAAAAGCTAAAGCTGATTCAATCGCTGCAGTAGAAAAAGCTAAAGCTGATTCTATCGCTGCTGCTGAAGCTGCTGCTGCTGCTGAAGCTGAAGCTAAAGCTAAAGCTGCTGCTGACTCTGCTCATGTAGCTGATTCAATTGCTGCTGCTGCTAACGCAAAAGGTGGTAAAAAACACTAAAATTAGCTTAATAGCATTAAAGAACCCTGCAGTTTGTGCGGGGTTTTTTATTTTATAGAAATGCTTCAATGGCTCGAAAATAATTTAACTCCCTGCTTTTTTAAAAGTCACTTCGGCATTGATTGTCCGGGCTGCGGAATGCAACGCGCTTTTATTGCTCTCCTTAAAGGAAACCTTTTCGAATCTTTACACCATCATCCTGCTCTTATCCCTTTTATTTTTACTGTTATTGTGGTTTTAATTCAATTAAAACTTAAACATCCCAAAGGCGGACTCCTCGTACTTTGGCTCTTTATAATAACCAGTCTTATAACGGTTATCAACTATACCCTAAAATTTCTCTGATTAAAATGCCTGCTTAATATTTTCAACATCCTTTCGGAAATTGAAAAAATCTACAAGTTTCAATTTGGTAGTGATGGCAAACCCAATAAACAATGCCAATGAAGATATGCCATAACTGCAGTTGGCAACAAATGCAGCGCCCTTAACACCATACAACTTAATTAAGAACGGCGCCAGCGCCAGAGTAATTGCGAACCCACAGAAATTACAAAAGGCAATAAACTTCAGTTTACCCAATCCGCTAAAATAATGACTGATGATAGTAGAGAAACTGATAAACAAAATACCGGGCGCAATCCAAAGCATGACGCCTTTAATCGGACTAAAATCCTTCCCGAGTAAATAAGTAAATAATTCGTTGGGTAGGAAATAGACAATTAAAACAGCAATTGTACTCAAAAATAAACTGGCTTTAGCTAGTGTGAGTGTTATGCTTCGGTTAAACTCTGTGTCGCCTGTATTGGATATTTTGGAAAGTACAATTGGCGAAATTCCTGTAGCGATAATCCAAACCGATTCAATTAATGAAGAGGCTGCTGAATACAATCCAACCAAAGCGCTTGTACTAAAAAAGTACAAACTAAAGCGATTGGCTAATAAATGAAACCAACCTGCTAACTGACAAAAAAATCCGTTTTCAAGGATAGATTTTAAACTGAATTCATTCTTTTCATCGGGTTGTTTAACCAATTTAAGCGTTGAAAAAAACGATATTGCAAAGGCAACGGAAAACGAAATATATAAAGGTAAAACATAGGCTCGAAAAGTATAATCCTTTTTAACCACGGTAAAAAACAAAATCCCCAACAAAAGAAGTAAAGGCTGCAAAACACTCAGAAAATTGTACGTTTTAACCTTCTCTTTGGCCAACAGATTTACCATGTTAAACGTATTTAAGATGATAATCAGGGAAAGAAGATACATATCAATTTCGAACCCCTTAATTTCCTTACCCATTAAAAAGAAGGTCAAATTGGATAAGCTTGTGGTGATGAATGTCCAGATAATGCCATTAATAAAAATACGTTTCAGGTTAAATTTCGGCACAAAATAGACAAGCGAGTATCCGGTATAAATCTCATTAATGATTTGAATGTTGGCTATGTTTAATACAAAGAGACTGATTTCTCCACGGGTATTAACGCCCAGATACTTAGCCGACAGGATAAGGATTAAAAAATTTATGACAGCTACAAATCCTTTAGAAAAAAGAGTTTGCAGGATGTTTTTAATCATGGGTTAGACTTTGTATCAAACGAAAATACATCAAAAACGGATTTTTAAATAATATATTTCAGTAAATAAAAAATTTATTACATTTGCTGTCCCAAAATGGTAGATGTAGCTCAGTTGGTTAGAGCATCAGATTGTGGTTCTGAGGGTCGTGGGTTCGAATCCCATCATTTACCCAAACAAATTAAACCGTGCCTTTGGCACGGTTTTTTTATTTTACAGCTGAGCGTTGAAAGCAAAGCTTTCAAAAGCGAAGGTGTAAAATAAAATAAGACCGCGCTAGCGGGATTTAATTTGTTTGAGGAGCCTACCAAAAGGGATCAACGAGCGTAGCGAGTTAATCCTTTCATAAGCGAAGGTGTAAAATAAAAAAAGACCGCGCAGCGGGATTTAATTTGTTTGAGGAGCCTCCCAAAAGGGATCAATGAGCGTAGCGAATTAATCCTTTCAAAAGCGAAGAAATAAAATGGAAAAGACCGCTTAATTATCGATTGCTTCCCGTAAAAACTGATTGAGTGGTAGCATGGCCTTATATCCATTTCCTAAATAAGTAAATACTTCTTTAGAATTAAGCTTTTTCTCTTCTACATTAGTAAAGGCAATAAAGCTTTTCAGTTTTAGTAATTCAATATTCTTATGTTCCTTATCGTAACCTTTAGGAACTGTCTTTAATTTATCTTCTTGATCTAATCCATCAAAATAAGCAGAATATGCTTTTGCTTTGATGATTTTTTCTAACTTATCTCCATTGTAATCGATTTCCTGACGAATAGCTTGTAACATATCCGCAGGAGGCATGTAATTACCTCCGGCAATAAAAACATTACCCGGCTGCAAATGGAAATAATATCCGGCCTGCAACGACTTTTTACCACCGGGATTTATGCTTGCGCCGAAATTTGTTTTATAGGGCGTTTTGTCTTTACTAAATCTTACATCCTTATAAATTCTGAAAACGCAATCCTTCGCCTTTAAATCAGGTGAAACCGCTTTGTCGAATTTAGCAATAGCAGAAATTATTTTTTGAATAAACTCTTCGAACTCAAGTTTAGCTTCATTGAATTCACTTTTGTGAGCTTCAAACCAATCGCGGTTATTATTGTTTTTTAATTTCTTTAAAAAGCCAAGTGATTTTTCTAACATCTTAATGGTCGATTTTTTCGGTTATTTTTCTGAAAAATTTGAACTGCGTCAAAAATTCTTTTGCAACAATTCTGATTAAGGTATAAACAGGAATGGCTACCACCATACCTCCTATTCCTGCTAATGTTCCTGCCATCAAAATCACCAAAAATATTTCGAGCGGATGCGCCTTTACTGTATTCGAAAAAATATAGGGTTGCAAAAAAATAGCATCTACAATATTGATACTTAAAAGTGCAATAATTATTTTGGTAATAGTAGATTGTATTAAATCATACTGTCCTGCTTCAATACAGCCACTCACCCCTAAAAACAATGCTAAAAGAAGCGTAATAAACGGACCGATATAAGGAATTACATTAAAAAGTCCGGCTATGAATCCAATGATTAATGCATTCTTAATGCCTATCACCCACATCAGTAATCCCGCCAAGGTTCCAACAATTAAAACATCAATGATTAATCCGGAGAAATATTTACTTAACATTCGTTTTGATGTTCGCAAAATATCTTTCATTTCATCTTCATAGCGTTGTGGAGTAAGCAATAAAAAAGTTCGGCTTACTGTATTTTGATCTTTTAAGAGATAAAATGTGATGAACAAAACACAGAACAATCCTCCTAAAATAGAAGAAGTATAACTAAAAATATTATTTACAACCAATGAAATGGTGTCAAAATTAAACACCTGGTTTAATTGCTCATTAATGGCACTGTTTAAGGCGCTCCTATCGCCCATTTTAGCGGATAAGGCTTGCAAACTAGGAAACTGTTGGATGATTTGGCTAACCACATCATAAAAATTGAGCTCCGACATAAACTCAACCTGTTCAATTAATGGCGGAACTACCAAAAAGAAAAACAAAGCAAAAACAGAGAAAATAGCCATTAAGGTTAACAAAGCTGCAAACCCGTCATTCATGGGTTTACCTTTAATCTTAATTTTCTCGAGGGTGCTTGTGAGTGGGTAACCAATTAAAAACAAAACCAAAGAAATAACCAGATAAATGAGCACTTTCAAAAACAACCAGGAAGCCAAAGCGATAATGGCAAGGATAACTAAAGGTAAAATGTATTTTTTTGCATTCATTTACGTCAAACAAATGTAGTAAAAGTTTAACTTTATGCATTCATGAAAGTGTCCCGATTTAACATAACTTTTCATCTTTCAATTGTTTTAATAGCTTTGGTAGCCTTGATGTGCAGCACTCCCAAACAAACCTATCAAAACAAAGAAAACATTTACCAAAAAAGCAATCAGGAATTAAATGCCTTGTTTACCGTTTATCACTTGAACGATTCTGTAAGCGAGTTGTATTTCAAAATCCCGAACGAAAACCTTGTTTATAAACGTCCGGATACTACACTTTCATTTTATGCGGCCTGTAAGGTCAAATATTTTTTATACGCAGAAGGAAACACCAAAAACTTAACAGATAGCGGTAGTTTGACCTTTTATGACCGTCAAGGAAAAGATGTATTTGCAAAAACCATAAGCAGTAATCTATACATTAAAACAAAAAATGGTTTAAACTATCAATGTGAAATTGTAGTATACGATTTAAACAAGCGTACCAAACATAATTTTGCAACTACCATAGAAAAAACAAATATTCATTCGCGACAAAACTTCAGATTACAAAATCAAAAAGGAGAAATTCTTTTTAATTACTATG
>CAYQDP010000196.1:0-5485 GCA_964416235.1 uncultured Flavobacteriaceae bacterium
AAATCTTGAGATTTAACACAAAAGCCAAGTGTAACGAAAAGGACTACTGATATGTATTTCAACTTTATCATTGTTTAAAGTTAACGATAATAAGACGATAAAAAAAGCCGTTATGTTATAACGACTTTAATTAGACTTTAGTATGTTACAAAGGTTTAATTGGCCTTGTAAACTAAAATGTTAAAAACGTAAGGATTGATTTTCTTGATTTGTTCGTTACGCTTAACGTTTTTTAGCTGATTCTTTTTTACCGGAAGACTTAATTCGCCTTGGTTAAAAGCATTAATTGTATTGATGATTTCTTTGGATTTAACTGCGAAACCTGTGGCTTCTGCCGAAGTGATTTTACCTCTTACCAATCCAACAACAGCCCCTTGCTCGTCTAATAATGGTCCACCGCTATTACCAGGATTTACCGGTATAGAAATCTGATACATTGTTGTGTCGCCCTTATAGCCGTTTAATGAACTTAATGAACCTTCTCCGTATACAACATCTTCACGAGGGTAACCTAAAGTGTAAACTTTTTCACCTAAATCTAAACTGCGATTACTGAAGACAAAAGGCAAAGACCAGTTTTTTGATAATTCTTCGTTTTCAATTTTTAATACGGCGATATCGATTGACGGATCGCTGAATACAAGTTTGGTTGCGGTACGCGAAGTGTTTCCATTCTCAACGAAAATGGAATCAGCACCTTTAATCATGTGTAAACTGGTAACTAAATAACCCTTGTTGTTGATGGCAAAACCTGTACCTTCAAAATTAGCAGGCGCGTATTTTGGTTTTTCAGCCGCTTTCACCATTACCTCCACAATATTATCCTGCGTATATTTTAATTCGCTTACCTCGCGACGTAAATCAGTGATTTCATTATTTTGTTTCGTTAATAAATAACCACCGGTACTTAATAGTGCGAGTGTAGATAAAACAGCAACTAAACCAACACCAGCCGCCATCGCCACATTTTTACCCAACTTGTGATAAAACTTCTCTTGTTTAAATGGAAGTATTTTTGGTTCGTTACCAAATGTTTTCGCGTGAATAGATTTAAGAACATTTCTTAATTCATTTCTCTTTTCATGCTTTGCTAGCGTGTCAACTAAAATTTTATGTTCATTAAATGCATTAGCAAAAACGGCATCATTGTTTAAGCGATTCTCGAAATCAGCTTTATCGGCAGCATTTAAATCTCCGCGTAAATAATCGTCAAATAAATCAGTATTCTTCATTTTCTATCTTTCTTCTCTTAATTACTTATCAAAAAAACTTTTCTTCAATCGTTGCAGGCATTTATACTTTTGAGTTTTGGCATTATCAGAATTGGTATAACCAAACTTCTCTGATATTTCATCCATGCTTAAACGATTCACATAAAAATCTTTAATAATCGTTTTACATGGTTCGCCTAAGTCCTCCAAACTTTTTGCCATTTTCAGCAGGTCAGCTTCTTTTTGTTCATGGTCGGCAATTTCTTCTCCTACATCTACGCTTTCATCTTCGTCTTCATCAAGCCTTACTAAATGCCCGTTATTACGAAGCTGCTTTAACCATAAACGTTTGGCGATCGAATAAATGTAAGTTTGTAACTGACAATTTAATTCAAAGCCCGGCTTTTGTACATTTTCAAATAAAACAATAATTGTTTCCTGATAAACGTCTTGAGCCGCTTCACTGCCTCCGCTGTTATTTACAACAATTTTAAGAACGATGTTATAGTACTTTTTATATAGGGCCTTTAAAGCAGATTCATTTCCGGTTCTTAAACCTTCAATAAATTCCAAATCGGTGTACGCTGCTTTTTTGCCCGACATAAATCTGTCTGTTAGTTAATTCGTAATTGCGCCAAAGGTAACCCAAATTAATGGCAGAAAGCATTTATTTTATTTTTGGGCAGAACACTTAAATCAGTAAACCTTTTAGAATATTAAATTTTATATACTGAAAATCAGGTAATTACAAAAATGTTTTAATTTTTTCCTACTTTTTGGGTTACCAAAATCCTGTTTTGGTATAAATAGTCAAATTACAAACATTAAAACTCAAAAAATCATGAAAAAAGTATTTTCAATTATCGCTGTAGCTGCTGTAGCTACATTAGTTGCTTGTGGTCCATCTGCTGAAGAAAAAGCTAAAGCTGAAGAAGCTGCAAAAGCTACTGCTGATTCTATCGCTAAAGCTTTAGAAGCAAGCTTAAACACTGCAGTTGAAGAAGCTGCTGCTACTGTTGATTCAGCTGCTGCTGCTACTACTGAAGCTGCTGCTACTGAAGCTCCAAAAGAAGAAGCTCACCACTAAGAATTTGTGTTTAGTTAGTTAGCTGAAAGGCCCTATCGGATTCCGATGGGGCCTTTCTATTTTAATACCTTGGTATATCGTGCAATTTTATTAATTTTAGGCTCCAATAATTTGAGTATGAAAAAGACATTAAGTATTGCTGTTCTAGTTGCTGTTATTTTTGTTTCATGCGGCCCGGCTGCAGAAGACAGAAAACAAATGGACCGTTTAGCAAAACGCATGTCTGATTCATTGGCACATCTCATCGATAGCAGTCTAAATGAGCCGCTTCAATATGTTAATTTACAACAGGCTCCTCCTCAAGCTGCACCTGTTGATTCGACAAAGGTGCAAACAAAATAGTTTTTTATTGGTTTTATAGAGAGTATTTAGCAATAAGTACCTAACTTTATATTCTTAAATTTTTAACATGAGCATTACCGTTGATAAGGTGTTGGATGCATTACGATATGTAGATGATCCGGATCTCAAAAAAGATTTAGTTACTCTCGGAATGGTGAAGGATGTAGTTGTAAACGGAAAAGATATTTCGTTTACCGTAGTTCTTACCACACCGGCTTGTCCGATGAAGGACATGATTCATAATGCCTGTATGAATGCAATTTTACATTACGTAGATAAAGAAGCGAATGTGAAAATTAACATGACCGCACAGGTAACTACCAAAAAAGGAAAAGATGAAACAACTTTGCGTGATGTGAAAAACATTATTGCTGTTGCTTCCGGTAAAGGTGGGGTAGGGAAGTCGACCGTTGCAGCTAATTTAGCTTTGGGTTTAGCAAAACAAGGCGCAAAAGTTGGATTGGTAGACGCAGATATTTATGGTCCTTCTCAACCAATTATGTTTGGCGTGGCGAATGACATGCCGGGTTCGGCTCAGTTTGAAGGTCAGTCAAAAATGAAACCGGTTGAAGCTTATGGTGTAAAATTAAATTCAGTTGGTTTTATGGCAGGACCTAATCAGGCAATCGCCTTACGCGGACCAATGGCCTCAAAGGCTTTGTCGCAATTGTTTTACGATACAGCTTGGGGCGAATTAGATTATTTAATTGTGGATTTACCTCCGGGTACCGGTGATATTCAAATCACTTTATGCAGTCAGGTTCCATTAACCGGGGCTGTTGTGGTTTGTACACCGCAAGAAGTTGCCATAGCCGATGCACGAAAAGGAATTGCCTTATTTAATTTACCGGCCATCAATGTTCCTGTATTGGGATTAATAGAAAACATGGCGTGGTTTACTCCCGAAGAATTACCGAACAATAAATATTATATTTTCGGAAAAGACGGTGTGAAAAAATTAGCGGAAGAATTAAACATTCCTCTATTAGCACAAATTCCATTGGTACAAAGTATACGCGAAGCTTCGGATGATGGTAAGCCAAGTGTATTAAACACAAATGCCAATTCGTCTCTTACCATGATAGAAATGGCACAAAATGTAGCGCAGCAGGTTGCTATTAAAAATGCACATCAACAACCTGTAGAAGCCAATTAAACTTTAATTAATATCTTTGAATTAGCATGCACGCCTTACAACATAAAGTAGAAGAAGCTCTCAACTCCATCCGTCCGTATTTAGAAGCTGACGGAGGAAATGTAGAAATTGTAGAAATTACGGATGATAATATTGTGCGAGTAGAATTAAAAGGCGCTTGCAAAACCTGTAACATGAGTCATATGACAATGAAAGCAGGCATCGAAGAAACAATTAAGAAATCGGTGCCCGAAATTAAAGGAATTGAATCTGTTACTGTTTAAAAACCGAAATCACATTTATGAAATTAATCGATAAACTTTCACAAAGTAAAAAAACACTTTTTTCAATTGAAATTTTACCGCCTTTAAAAGGTAAAAGCATTCAAAGTATTTACGACGGCATTGATCCTTTAATGGAATACAAACCCGCATTCGTTGATGTAACCTATCATCGCGAAGAATATATTTACAAAAAACGTGAAGGCGGCTATTTGGAAAAAGTAAGCATTCGTAAACGTCCAGGTACTGTTGGTATTTGTGCTGCCATTATGAATAAATACGATGTTGAAGCGGTACCACATATTATTTGCGGAGGTTTTACCCGCGAGGAAACAGAGAACGCTTTGATTGATTTACAATTCTTAGGCATTGATAATGTTTTGGCTTTGCGTGGCGACAGTATTAAAACCGAACCTAATTTTGTACCTGAGCCTGGCGGACATCATTACGCGCTTGATTTAGTAAAACAAATTAAGGATATGAATGAGGGGAAATACCTCGACGAAGAAATGAAAGATGCGGCACCTACGAATTTTTGTATTGGAGTAGCCGGTTATCCTGAAAAACATTTTGAAGCGGCTAACATGGGTAGCGATTTAAAATGGTTAAAGGCCAAAGTAGACGCAGGCGCACAATACATTGTAACACAAATGTTTTTCGATAACAAAAAGTATTTTGAATTTGTTGACTTGTGCCGCAAAAACAACATTAACGTTCCAATTATTCCGGGATTAAAAATACTTACAACAAAAGCACAAATTAAGGCTTTGCCTAAAATCTTTAAAATTGATATTCCGTTTGAGTTTTATGAGATTTTAGAAAAATGTAAGGACGATGCAGCTGTGAAACAAGCAGGTATCGAATGGTGTATTTCACAATGTAAGGAGTTAGTGAAACAAAATGCGCCTTGTTTACATTTTTATACCATGGGTACCAGCGAAACTACCCGTAAGGTGGCTAAGGAAATATTCTAAATTCCCGTTACAAACATTAACCTGTTGATACTTAAAATGAGGGAGGCTTATCCGAAGCTCCTCCATTGGTAAATTCGTATAAAAAATTTACCGTGTCAGATACTCTTGCCAAACGCCGTGTTAAAACCTCTTCCATTACCGTAGTGGTAAGCTTAGCGCTTGTTTTATTTATGTTGGGTTTACTCGGACTGGTAGTTTTAAACGCCCGTAAACTTTCAAAACACATTAAGGAAAATATCGGATTTCAGGTTATTTTAAAGGATACCACTACTGCCGCACAAATCGACGCTTTGCAGCAGGAAATTACTGCAGCACCATTCGCGAAGAGTATAAATCACATCACTAAGGAGCAAGCCGCTGAAAAATTAAAGGAGGATTTGGGCGAAGATTTTATTTCCTTTTTAGGGTACAACCCTTTGCTCTCCACATTAGACGTTAAATTGAATGAGGAATAT
>CAYQDP010000197.1:0-5471 GCA_964416235.1 uncultured Flavobacteriaceae bacterium
ATCGGGTATTATCGGTGCATCTAATCAACAAACTGTTAACATAAATCAATCCGGTACATACACATTATTAGTTCAAAGTACGGCAAACAGTTGTACCGCTTCAATTAGTACTTCTGTTTCAAATAATACAATAGCACCAACTATTACTCCGGTGGCCACACAAACAATTACGTGTGCAAGCCCTTCAGTTACTTTAATTGGAAGTGCTAACCCTTCATCTTGTACTGTAGTATGGACAGGAGGAGTTTGCGCGGGTGCTAATTCATATACTGCTACAGCATGTGCTTCGGGTACGTTTGCCTATATTGCTACAAATCCTGCTAACGGATGTCCTTCAGCACCTCAAGTAGCTACAGTTGTCCCGAATAGCTCTCTTCCAACAGCAACTTTAGTAAATACCGGAACCATTACTTGTTCTACAACAACTGTCCAGGTTGTGGCAACTTCAACATCTTCACCTATCACTTATAACTGGACAGGAACAGGTATTGTGTCAGGTGCATCTACACCAACAATTGTTGTAAATGCAGGTGGTACATATTCATTAGTTTTATTGAACACCTCAAACTCATGCTCTGTTACAATTACGAATAGTGTTACTGCCGATAATGCAGCAGTTACTCCGACTACTACCGCCACAACAACCATTACTTGTTTAACTACAACGGCAAACGTTAGTACAAATGCAGGATCCGGTTCTTATACCTATAATTGGTCGGGTACTGGTGTTGTCGGAACAAGTACTTTATCTTCTGCAACTGCAAGTTTAGGAGGTTTATATACAGTTACTGTTACAAACACAGCAAATGGTTGTGTGGGTACTGGTACAGTTTCAGTAACATCTAATACATCAACACCAACGGGCGTAGCTATTAATCCTTCTACATTTACTTTATCTTGTGCAACACCAACTACAGTGCTTACTGCTACAGCAACCGGCGCTACCACTTACACATGGATTGCACCTTCAGGAGGTTCGATTATTAGTGGTACTAACACGGCCAATGCAGGAATCTCGGGAGCCGGAACATATAGTGTTATTGTTGCAGGATCTAACGGTTGTCCTTCAGCGGCAGCAGAAGCAACAGTTGTTCCGAATACAAATGCTCCTACATTTACATTAAGTAACTCTAGTCCGAGCATTACTTGTTTAAGCAGTAATCCAACAGTAAGTGTGGCGATTACATCTACTGTTCCTATTACTTCTTATTCTTGGACACCGGCTTCCGGTATTTCCGGATCGGCAACTTCAAGCGTAGTTACATTTACTGCAGCAGGAACTTATACAGGTGTAATAACTGCTAATAATGGTTGTGTTTCAAATGCTATTGTAAGTGTTTCTGATGCAACTCTTGCACCTTCAGTTGTAGCAGGAACAGGAACTGCTTCTGCAATTTCTTGTTTAAATCCTTCAGTAGTGATTGCTCCTACATTTAGTCCTTCAGCCGGATTAACTTATACTTGGACTGGTCCAGGAATTGTAGGTTCTGCAAATGATGCAAGTGTTACAGTAAATCAAAGTGGAAATTACAGTGTAACGGTAACAAACACTTTAACAGGTTGTACTTCCACAGCAATTACAATTCCTGTTGTTGGTACATCTACACCGCCGACCTTAAACGTTACATCAACTTCATCAATTGGAATAGGATGTACTCCTTCATCATCAACCATTGTATTAACAGCAAATGCAACGCCAAGTACCGGTGTAACTTACAACTGGTCAACTTCTGCAACAACTGAAACTATTTCCGTAACTACTCCGGGTATTTACACTGTAGTTGTAACGGATATTTCAACCTCTTGTTCAGTTGCGGTTCAATATACCGTTGATAATAGTGTTATCACACCAACTATCACTACAGCTTCTTCTGTTGTTTTACCTTGTTCTGCAACTACTACAACTTTAACTTTAAATGCAAGTGCTACGCCTTCCACAGTGGTTTATGCATGGGGCGGACCAAGCATCGTTTCAGGTTCTAATACAGCAACTCCGATAATTGACCAACCGGGTATCTATACCGTAACTGTAACCAATCCAACAACAGGTTGTACCGCAACAAGTACTGTAGCGGTTATTAATGGAGTTCCAACTGCATCGTTTACTGCAGATGTAACACAAGGCATCAACCCTCTAACTGTAAACTTTACAAATCAAAGTACAGGGGCAATAACTTATAATTGGAATTTTGGTACTTTTGGTACTTCAACGTTAACGAATCCAACGCAAGTGTTTAATGTGTGGGGAACTTATACTGTAACATTAATTGCTTCATCAGGTTCTTGTAGTGATACTGCAAGTATGGTGATCATTGTTGACGAAGGATTGAGTATTGAAATACCAAACGTATTTACACCAAATAACGACGGAACAAATGATCTGTTCACCATTAAGTCTTCAGGTGTGAAGGAGATTTCATTACAAATCTTTAATCGTTGGGGACAAAAAATGTATGAGTTTACTGGCGCAAAAGCAGCGTGGGATGGTATGATGGGCTCAGGAAGTGAAGCTTCTGCAGGAACTTATTTTTACTTTGTAAAGGCAACAGGATTTGATGATAAAGTAATAGAAAAGCAAGGTTCATTAACCCTATTTAGATAGCCATTTTTTGAGTTGTAATTAAGGCGAAGATTTTTCTTCGCCTTTTTTATTTTATAAAAACTGAGAAAGTTTCCTTAACGGCTTGAAGAATAAAGTAAAGAAATAAGGTTTTAATCCGTTTACTTCCCATGCTTTGCGGTCTTCTAGATTTGCGATAATACGGTTTTTTGTGCTTACGTTGCTTTGTCCGCCCATGCGCATTTTAACAAGGTATTCAGGTAGGTATGAAGTTTTTATTTGGTGCTTGTAAAGCAGACGAAGCATCAGCTCATAATCGGAGGAAGTTTTAAAATCCAGATTAAAGGCTTTGTGTTTTTCGTAAACTTCTTTTTTTACAAAGAAGGTGGGGTGAGGAGGCATCCAACCGAAAAGAAATGAATTTGATTTTAATTCTCCCGCTCTCCATTTGCGTATAATTTTGTCTGTGTTATCTTTTGATACATACAATAAATCACCATATAAAGCCTCACAATTGTCTTTATTGAAACGCTCTGCGATTTTCTGAAGCACTTCATTGGACGTATAAAAATCATCTGAATGAAGAATGCCAACGATATCTCCGGAAGCCATACTAATTCCTTTGTTTAAAGCGTCGTATATGCCATTGTCTTTTTCAGAAACAAATTTCGCAATACGGTTTTTATATTTGTCAATAATGGAGAGAGTAGAATCTGTTGATTTCCCATCCACAATGATGTACTCTATGTTTTTATAGGTTTGGTTTATAACCGATAAAACAGTCTCTTCTAGAGTTGCCGCGCTGTTGTAGGTTACGGTTATAACGGAAATCTTCATTTATATTAAGGCATTATTAAATTCAGCTAATGAAGAAAACTGAAAATCTATTCTTGCATCATTTATTTTATCCTCAGAAATAAAAGCGGTTTTCATGCCGACATTTCTGCCAAATTCCATATCGCTTAAACTGTCACCAACGATGATAGATTTGGAAAAATCGATGCTCGGAAAATCGTTTTTAGCCTCTAACGCCATGCCAATTCCGGGTTTGCGCGTTGAATGATTTTCTGAATTCAAATAAGGCGAAAAATAAACTTTATCAATGCGTCCCCCTAAATATTCAATTTCATAAATCATGTTTTTATGAATGAGTTCCAGGTCTTCGGTACGATATAAACCTTTTCCAATGCCTTGCTGATTGGTTACAACAACAATAATTCCGAAGCGAGCGTTTAATGATTTTAAAGCGTCGATAACTCCCTCCAGAAACTCAAATTCTATCCAATGTTTTACGTAATCGTTCTCAAGTTTTTTATTAATCACTCCATCACGATCTAAAAACAAGGTCCAGCTTTTATCAATATTTAAGTCCTTTAAAGTCATGTTGTGCTTTTGCGTAATCTTCCGGAATGCCGATATCAATGAAGTAATTATTATAAATACATCCGAAGATATTTAACTCTTGTAATTTAGTTTCAAAAAAATCTTTTTCAATAGAGAAATTTTTATCGGCCGGAGTTTTTTGGAGATAAATATTTTTGTTTAAGAGGTAAACACCACCGTTAATGATTCCGTTTCCTGGAATATTGTTTTTTTCTTTGAAGGAAATTATTTTTCTTCCCCTGTTTCCTTCGCCCGGAGATAATTCGATGGTGCCATAACGGGAAGCATTTTCTACTTCACGTAATGCCAATGTGCAATCAGCATTAAAAGTTAAGTGATGATTGGAGAAGGAGTGAAGATCAATGTCAAAAAATGAATCGCCGTTTAAAACTAGTACAGTGTTATTACTGCATAATTCTATCGCTTTTCTGATTCCTCCACCTGTACCTAAAGGTTCTGATTCAATACTGTAGTCTATTTGTAATCCGTTGAATTCGGATTTGTAATAAGCGGTTATCTTATCGTGCAAATAGCCAACTGATAAAATCACTTTGGTGACGCCGTATTTCTTTAAATAATTTAACTGGTAATTTAAAAATGGTTGATTGTTAACCTGAGCCATAGGTTTTGGCAAATCACTCACTACACTTTGTAAACGTGTTCCAAATCCGCCGGCTAATATGATGGCTTCTTTTACCAAATGATTGTTTGATTATTTTTTCGGAAACAATTCCATTTCTACTAATTCACAAATGGTATGTCCTAATATCATATGACATTCTTGAATGCGCGGTGTGTCTTTTGAAGGAATATTTACCAAATACTTACATAAATCTTTCATTTTACCGCCTGTTTCACCTGTAAACCCAACAGTAACCATTCCAATTTCATTAGCCACCTGCAATGCTTTTACAACATTACCGGAATTTCCGCTGGTAGATAAACCAATTAAAACATCACCTTTACGGCCCATCGCTTTTACTAAACGGGCATAAATTTCATCGTAGCTGTAATCATTGGCAACAGCTGTAGTATAGCTGGTGTTAACGTGTAACGCTTCCGAAAATAAAGGAGGACGATCATAATAAAATCTCCCACTTAATTCAGCGGCTAAATGTTGTGCGTCTGCTGCGCTTCCGCCATTCCCGCACCATAAAACTTTACCGTCTTTTTTGTAAGCAGAAACAGAATCCTTAACAATATTCTCAATTGCATTTAAAATAGCGTCATTAGAAAGCAGTGACGTTTTTAAATCAATGGATGTTTTAATTTTAGATTTAATAAAATCTTTCATGTAGATGAATTAGATTATAAAAGTATTCATTTTTTATTTATTCCCCTCATAACTTTGTATGATGGCGCTTACCAGACGGTGACGAATAACATCTCGGTTATCCAGTTCGATAAAATCAATGCCCTCCACTTTTTTTAAATAACGAATGGCTTGAATTAATCCTGAAGGCTGTTTACTGGGTAAATCAATTTGAGTTGCATCACCGGTGATGATGCACTTCGCATTCTTTCCCAT
>CAYQDP010000198.1:0-5464 GCA_964416235.1 uncultured Flavobacteriaceae bacterium
CGGGCAGCTTTATATTCGCGGTGGATTACCAGTACAAAACAAGGTATTAATGGACGGAATGCAAATCTATAACCCATTTCACTCTATTGGTTTGTTTTCTGTTTTTGATAACGATATCATGAAAAATGCGGATGTATACTCCGCAGGATTTAATGCTGAATACGGTGGGAGAACTTCATCTGTGATGGATATTACCACGCGTGATGGAAATAAAAAACGTTTAAGTGGGAAAGTTGCTGCTTCAACATTTGCTGCTAAAATGGTTCTCGAAGGTCCATTTGTAAAATTAAAAGAAGACGGAAAAGGAAGCGCTTCGTTTATTGTATCCGCAAAGCATTCTTATTTACCTCAAACCTCTAAAAGATTATACACTTACGCTAATAAAGACGGATTACCATTTTATTTTACAGATATCTATGGTAAAGCATCCATCAATGCAACAAATGGAAGTAAAGTCAGCGTATTTGGTTTTAATTTCTCGGATAAAGTTGATTATGCAGATATAGCAACTTACAATTGGACCTCAACAGGTGCAGGTTCTAATTTTGTGCTTATTCCGTCCGGCTCCAATCTTCTAATTGAAGGAGTGTTTGCTTTTTCAAATTACAAAATCGGTTATCAAAATCCGAAAATTGAAACTGATAATAAGAAAAGTGGCGTAAGTGGCTTTAACGGCGGATTTAATTTTATTCGTTTCGTTGGAAGAAGTGAAGTGAAATTCGGCTTTGAAGGGATTATCACTAACACAACGTACGAATTACAAAATCCTTTCTTTACAAAAGTAACTGCCGAACGTTCTACTTCTGATATTGCAGGTTATGTAAAATATAAATATGTTGATAGCAAGAAGCGCTTCATTTTTGAGCCAGGTTTCAGAGCTATGTATTATGCAACTTTAAATGTTTTTTCACCTGAACCTCGCGTAAGTTTAAAAGTAAATTTCACACCAAAAATCAGATTTAAAGGTGCGGCCGGACTTTACAGTCAAACTTTAATGAGTGCAAGTTCCGACAGAGATGTGGTGAATCTTTTCTATGGATTTATTAATGCTCCTGAAAACCAACAAATGCCTTCCACTTATTTGGATAAGGATGGAAAAACACAAAAAGTAAACTCTTCGGTTCAAAAAGCAAATCATATTGTGGCTGGTTTTGAATTTGACATTACGAAATACATCGACTTAAATGTTGAGGTATATCAAAAGAATTTTAATCAGGTTATCAATACAAATCGTGATAAATTATTTGACGATACACCACAAAATGCCAACAAACCGGATGCTATTAAAAAAGATTATGTGGTTGAACAAGGTCGCGCCCGCGGTTTCGATGTTGTTTTAAAATTTGAATACAAACGCTTTTATTTATGGAGTGTTTACTCATTAACATTAAACGATCGCTGGCAGGGAAATACTGCAACCGGGGAAGTACTTAACTATCCTCCTAATTTCGATCGCCGCCATAACGTTAATCTAGTTGCTTCTTACACGTTTGGTAAAAAACGCAATTTTGAATTGAATGTACGCTGGAATTATGGCTCACCATTCCCTACTACACCTACGCAAGGTTATTATCCGGCCATCAACTTCAATAACAATTTAAATTACGATTATACAACTTCAAATGCTACTCTTGGTTATTTACCCGGCGATTTAAACTCAGTACGTTTACCTGATTATCACCGTTTGGATATTGGTGTAAAATATCGTTATAACTGGACAGAAAAAGTAATATTAGAAATTAGCGGCGGCGCAACAAATGTTTACAATCGCGAAAATATTTTTTACGTGAACCGCTTTACTTTTGAACGTATCAATCAATTACCGATTTTACCTAACGTGAACTTAAGCCTTAGTTTTTAATTGAAGGTTTAATACTTTATTTTTACCTTTAATCAATGGCATTTAAAATCTATACTAAAACCGGTGATAAAGGAGAGACCTCTTTAATTGGCGGAACACGTCTTCCAAAACATCACATTCGCATTGAAGCTTATGGTACTGTTGATGAATTGAATTCGTTTTTAGGTTTAATTCGTGATAACATTCAGGAGAAGGAATTATTTGATTTATTAATCGAAATTCAAGACCGACTTTTTACAATTGGTTCGCATTTAGCAAGCGACCCTGAAAAAGATATTAAAATGAAACTTCCGGAAATTAAAGAAGAAGATGTTTTAATACTGGAGAAGACCATCGATAAAATGAATGAATCTCTCCCTGAAATGAAAAGTTTTGTTCTGCCGGGCGGACACACAGTTGTTTCTTATTGTCACGTGGCACGATGTGTTTGTCGCCGAGCCGAACGCGCCGTTTTAAAATTAGCAGAAAACGAAAAAGTAGAAGAAATTATTTATAAATATCTTAATCGTCTCTCTGATTATTTATTTGTTCTATCGCGCAAATTAACCAAGGATTTAAAAGCAAACGAAATTCCCTGGAAACCTAAAATGTAAAATGAAAACTCCGAAGGATGTAGTTGAGATGATGATGGCTAAAGATTATTTTAGTCAGTGGTTGGGTATTGAAGTTTTAGAAACAGGCAGCGGCACTTCTAAATTAAAAATGACTGTTAAAAAAGAAATGCTGAACGGCTTTGGTATTGCTCACGGTGGAATTACTTATTCTTTGGCAGATAGTGCTTTGGCTTTTGCCTCTAACTCTCACGGTAAAAAAGCTGTTTCGGTTGAAACGTCTATTTCTCATTTGGTTTCTTTAGTAGAGGGTGATGAAATCGTTGCGGAAGCCAAAGAAGAAAATTGCTCCAATAAAATTGGTGTCTATACCATTAAGGTAACGAAAGCTTCCGACAATTCAATTGTGGCGCTTTTTAAGGGTACTGTTTACCGAACTTCGAAAGATTGGTAAAATTTTGTTAAAGGATTAAACCTTTAGCTAATTCCTTCGTCAAATCATCAAACCTTAAAAACAATCGTTATGAAAAGGCTTATTAAAATATTACCGTTAGTGATTGGATTATTACTGACTTCATTAAATCTCAATGCACAGAAAAAAGGCGGCAAACATCATCATGGTCACCCGCATAAGATGCATCACCCACACCATAAAGTAGTCATAAAACCTAGTCCGTTTCGTCCGGCTAAAGTGGTAGTTTATCATCCTTATTGGGGACCAAAACGCGCTATCCACCGCCGTTGGGTGTTTTTTCCTAAATACAATATTTACTGGGATAACTGGAGGAATCATTATGTGTTTTGGAATGCAGGAGTTTGGGTATCACAACCTGCTCGCCCAACTGTTATTGTGAATATCGACTTAGATAAAGAAAAATCACATGAGTTGAAGGAAGACGAAGATGATGTGGATGACATTTACAAAACGAACGACACACACAAAACTGAATACAAACCAGAATAATCTGAAAACCCCGGAGCGATTTCGGGGTTTTTTATTGCTTGTAAAATCTGTACTTTAGTGGCTTATTAATTCAGCTTATGAAACAAGCCTATATCATAAACGGTGTTCGCACCGCCATCGGAAATTTCGGAGGAACTTTATCAGTTGTAAGAACTGATGATTTAGCCACTTTTGTATTACAAGAGTTAATTAAAAAAAATCCTTCAGTTGATTGGTCACAGGTAGGTGATGTTATTTTAGGTTGTGCTAATCAAGCCGGTGAAGATAACCGTAACGTTGCACGTATGGCCGGTTTAATGGCCGGACTACCCATTACTGTTCCGGGAGTAACAGTGAACCGTTTATGTGCTTCAGGATTAAGCGCAAGTATTGATGCCGCAAGGCACATACAGTTAGGTGATGCTGAGTTAATGATAAGCGGTGGTGTGGAAAATATGACACGCGGTCCGTGGGTGATGAGTAAAGCAAGTTCTGCCTTTGGTCGCGATCAACAGTTATTCGACAGTAGTTTCGGATGGAGATTCATCAACCCAAAAATGAAAGAGATGTTTGGTGTGGATGCCATGGGAGAAACTGCCGAAAACGTAGCGGAATTACATAAAATAAATCGTGAAGACCAGGATAAATTTGCATTATGGAGTCAGCAAAAAGCCGCGAAAGCAGCTGCAGCAGGACGATTCGATAAAGAGATTGTTGCTTTAGATATTCCTCAAAAGAAAGGCGATCCGATTAAATTTTCAAAAGATGAATTTGCGAAACCAAATACAAATCTCGAAGGTTTACAAAAATTAAAAGCATCATTTAAAAAAGACGGAACAGTAACTGCAGGTAACGCCTCCGGGTTAAATGATGGAGCAGCTGCACTTTTATTAGCCGGAGAAAATGCCATTAAGCAATTTGGATTAAAACCATTGGCGCGTATTGTTTCCAGTGCGGTTGTTGGGGTGGAGCCTCGCATTATGGGATTAGGTCCGGTTGAAGCAAGTAATCAAGCCATTAAAAAAGCAGGTCTGACCTGGAAGGATATTGATATTATTGAATTAAACGAAGCGTTTGCAGCGCAAAGTTTAGGTTGTACCCGTCAGTGGAAATTAGATGATAATGATCCTCGTATCAATCCTAACGGTGGAGCCATTGCTCTCGGACATCCATTAGGCATGAGTGGTGCGCGCATTTTAAATTCAGCGGCTATTGAGTTACAATTGCAAAACAAAAAGTACGCTTTGGTAACCATGTGTATTGGTGTTGGACAAGGCTATGCTGCCGTTATAGAAAAGTGCTAAAGATTTAAATTAATCCCTTTATTTTATTATGCAATCTTTTGACTCCGCGGAATCGGGTTTCATTGTGGTAGCATTGCACTCTGACTGAGCATTCTTCTGTGTTGAAGTAATAGTTGTTGAACTCTCATATACAGTACCATCTTTATACATAATCCAGCAAGTACATTCATACTTCTTTTTGCAAGCTAAAAAGAGAAACATTGCTATTGTTATGCATAAAAAAACGCGAATTGCTTTCATATAAAGAATTTTAATAATTCATCTGTCTACTAAATATACTAAATAATTATAGAAATTATTTCTTATAAATTAAAGCAACCGCGTAAGCGTTTACACCCTCTTGTCTACCAACGTAACCCAATTTTTCATTGGTTGTAGCCTTAATGGAAACTTCATTGGTACTTACTTTTAAAATTGGCGCTAAAATAGTTTGCATAGCGGTAATGTGCGGATTTATTTTAGGTGCTTCCATGCTTAGTGTAGCATCTACGTTACCCACTGCGTAACCATTTTCATCCAATAAACGAACTACTTCAGCTAACAGTAATTTACTATCTGCGCCTTTATACTTAGGATTTGTATTCGGGAAATGAAAACCAATATCGCGAAGATTGGCGGCACCTAACAAGGCATCGCAAATCGCGTGCAATAAAACATCCGCGTCGCTGTGGCCAACACATCCTTTATCAAATTCCAATTTAATACCGCCTAACCACAACTCTCTCCCCTCTCCTAAAGGATGTACATCGTAACCAAATCCAACTCTAATGTTAACCATAATTTTATTTTAATCCGCAGGTGGTTG
>CAYQDP010000199.1:0-5448 GCA_964416235.1 uncultured Flavobacteriaceae bacterium
TTTTTAAATTACTTAACCCAATCACGAATGAAACCTCAGTATAATCGCCCGGGGCAATCGAGTCAATCAAAAAACTACAGGTGGAGTTAACAGAGCCATCGATATAAATTATCTTATTCGACGTAACTGTTTTTTTACTGTTTTTGAATGTAAGATCAGAAATATAAAACTGAAGGCTTTCAACACTATAAATATTTCCGGCTGCATTCGTATTATTTAAACTATCCCAAATAATCGTGGTGTTAGCGTTTTTAAGTATAAGAGAAAACTTTGCTTTCGAATATTCAGGCATAATATCCTCCTTTCTGCAACCAAATAAAAAAAGGATTGCCACCACAAATGGCAATCCTTCTAAAAAACTAACAAAGATTTTACTAAATCTAACCATTGATATAAATTAACTCTTTGTACCTATAAATGTAATAAGGAACTAAGTTACATACTATGATTAGCGTCATGTTTAAGAGAATGAACGTTCTCAGTTTCTATTACATTTTTAAACCAACTTTAGGCCATGCAATTTTACCCGGACGTATAATAACTGAGAGGTATGCCCAATTGCTTTTAGGCTGCAAACTCACAGCGCCTCTTAAGTGTTGTAAAGCTGCTGCGCCAAAGAATTGCGAATAACCGCCTTGAATAGCAACTCCTTCTGCAAAATTGTAGCTTAAAGTAAAGTCTAATTCGCCTCCTAAATGATTTGAAGCCAATGGAACGTATTTATTATTAACGACCTTAAATCCTTCTTGTCTGTCTCTTACAGGAGCTGCAGCATTAAAATAGTGTCCATTTATTCCGGCCATCACTTTCTTATAGGTATATGTTACACGTAGGTATCCATCCAATAATCCAACACTGCTTCCATGATTTCCAACATAGAAATAATCCATATAACCATTAAATCGATGATTAGTCCCGTAATAAGGATTAAACGCGTGATTAACTATGCGATATGCTTTCGTAGTATCTGTTTCATCATTACCGGAAAGATACTCAGCTCCTAATGTTACCAACAAGCCTTTTATAGGTTTGTACCCTACTTCCGCACAAATATCATATGCGCTTGTTTTTTCATACTTAGGTGTATTTGATGAAGTTGCTGAAGCAGTTGCATCATCACCCATTTGATAATATCCATAAAAGAATGCTTGCAGTTTATCACTTTTATATTCTGCGCGCAAGCCCATCGTTTGCTGATACAAAATAATATTAGATTTTACACCTGTTACTCCGTTAAGGTGTACAAATGGCATACCGTTATTTAGAAACAAGAAACTCGCATTGAGGTTTTTAAATTGCTTATTTGCCCATAAATACTGAAATGATTGGTAGTTGTTTACTGCACCATTTGTAACAGTGTATGGAATATTTTTATTGGCTTCTGCATTTTGATTATACGTTCCTCCAACATGAACCTGCCAGGTACTATCTGTATACATAAACACACCCGCGTCGTGTCGGCGCGCTTGCATAGCCCAATCTAATCCTCCTAAAATTCTATCGTCATCGTAGGATAGAACTTGTCGGCCAATTTTTGCTTTAAATTTTTTTGTGAAGAACAATTCCCCATAACCTTCAAACAGTGAGAGCCCGGCTGTGTTGTCAATTACAGAGTGTCCCACATTCCCCCATGTTCTTACATCCTGAACAGAAGCATATATTCTGAATTTTTCATGCTTGTATTCACCATTCAATCGCATACGTTGTGAAACGAAAGCACCCGCTTTCATATTCGTATCCGATAATGTTGAATATCCATGTCTATACTCACCACGAGCCATATACTGTCCCGACAATGAAAATTGTGCATTCGCAGTATTAGCCAACAAAATACCTGCTGCTAATCCGCTGATCAATTTTGAAATAATTTTTGTTTTCATATGGATACATTTTTAGTTTAACTTGGTCTTTCACATCCTTTACGTTGATAGTAATACCAATTGATTACAGTTCCAATAACAGCGAATACAAGAAGACCGATAAAGAATCGATTTGCGCTTCCTGTTGCTGTAATAGCATTGCCAATTAAAGTTGCAAATATGAATGGGCCATATGCTGCAATAGCACCCGTCCAACCTAGAACTCCTGCTGCCTGACGTTGATTTTCGGAAAAGATTATTGGATACTGACGGAAGGTTCCGGCGTTACCAATACCGGTAAAAAAGAATAAACCTAACATAACACCAAGGAACAGCGGAAACTGATCAACACTTGTTGGGTTCAATAATCCCTGTGAAATCAAGATAGCACTTCCCACTATTAATCCAACACCTGTTAAAGTGGTAAGAATGGCTCCGCCAACTTTATCGGCAATAAATCCAAATATGACACGGCTGGCTGAACCAATTAGTGGTCCGTAAAACGCGTATGCCAAAGGGTCAGGCGCATTAGGGAAATTTCCATAGAGCGTTTTTATCATTAACGGAAATGCGGCGGCCAGACCTGAAAACCCTCCGAATGTCATTACATAAGTAATTGTACAAAACCAAGTATGTTTGCTGCCAAAAATATCCAGTTGTTCTTTGAAAGAAGCCTTTACCGGTATACTTCTCAAATAAACCCAGCATATAATACCTAGAATAATCAAAAGTGGTGCGTACCAAAATGCTGCTGACTGTAAATAAACATCTTTATTCTTTACAGCTTTTGTGTTCTCGTTCATTTTCTTCATCACCTTTTCGCCAGCTTTAGGATGAATAGAACTGATTGCTTTTCCTTGCGCTTTAGCAGGGCAAGCATTAAAGAATGCGACTTTATCAGTTAACGAAACGGTTTGCTTAATTGAATCCTTAATTTTTTTAGGGATATTTAAAATAATTTTTGATTGAATGCCGGTGTCTAACGAAGCAAACACCTCTGTTCTTTTAGCTCCATCCATTTCTTTTAAAGTTGCGGTAGCTTCTTTTGCATCAATACTGGTTGACACTTGTGAAGCACCATAAATAGCCAAACCTAAAATTGCCGGCGTTACAAACTGTGCGACAGAAACACCAAAGTTTCCGATTCCAGCCTGTATGCCGAGAGCAGTTCCTTTCAATCGTTTTGGGAAAAACATATTAGTACTTGGCATGTAAGAAGAGAAATCACCGCCACCAAAACCGGAAGTAAAAGCTAACACCATAAATACCCAAAATGGAGTATTTGGATCCATTACTGCCAAACCAATTCCAATTACCGGAATAAGTTTAATTATAGTAGCAACTGTGATGATGTGCCTTGTACCATATATTGGCAAAAGAAAAGTATGAACTATACGCAACGTTCCTGCGGCTAAACCCGGCATAGCGGCTAACCAAAATAATTGATCAGACGTAAACTTAAATCCTATCGATGGGAGCTTTACAACAATTGCACTCATCATAAACCATGTGGCAAACGAGAGTATTAACGTAAACGTTGTTATCCATAACGTTCTCCAAGCAATTTTTTTCCCTTCGGATTCCCAAAAATTATCATCTTCGGGATCCCATTTATCTAACCATGTTTTAGCCATAACGTTTTTTATAGGTTTTATTTATTTTATCTGACAATTCTTAATACAGGACAAGGAGCATCCAAAAAGACATCGTATGTTCGGCTGCCCATTAATAATTTTCCGAGTGGAGACGCTTTATGACTTGCAAGCAAAATAAGCTCCGCGTTCCTTTCTTTGGCAATTGTTACAATTTCTGTAGCAACATCCCCCTGTCCAAATACAGCTTCTATATTAGTTACCTCCATATCCTTTAGTTTTTTTGCTTCATTTAATAGAATCTGTTTGCCCTCATTTATCCAACTTTCACGTATTTGCGCAAAGTTTTCAGAATCGGTTGCTAATATTCCGGTACTGTGAGACTTTTGATTTACATAAAGCAGCAATAAACTTGCTCCTGTTTTTTTAGCCAGGTAAGCAGCTTGTTCTCTTGCTTTTTCGGCAAGTTCAGAATTCCCAATTGGGTAAATAATTGTACGGTAAGCAAATTCACCACTTCTTGCAGGTTGCATTTTTTGCCCTTCAATGTGTTCTTGTATTTCAACTTCGATTGTCTCCGGTTTAAATATTGCGCGACCGCCCGGACCAACCCATTTTTTAGTCCATTTTTTTTGTGCTACCCTAAGTATGACAAAGGCTATTACAGCTAGTGCTGCGAAAGCAAGAAAGCCCCATGAAAATGATCCTGTGCTTTGTTTTGAAATTCCCATAGCATTTGGAATAAAGCTGCCACCTAGTGCACCTATTTCTCCAATCATACTACCGGCAACAGCTGTTGCTAAGGGCCAACGTAATGGCACCAATTGAAACAGCGCCCCGTTACCTGCACCTAATGCAGCAAATGATAACATAAATAAAATGGTTGTTGTTACCAGATTAAGCTGAAATGATGCGATTATCATGAACAGAATTACAAAACTAAAAATGAATGAAAGTGTGTTTATTCCTCCCCATTTATCAGAAGCCCATCCTCCAACAACCCTAACTGCACTTCCCATCAGTGCTGCCAACATAGTTAATTGCCCTGCTTCTACTTTTGTAACGTGAAACTGATCGTAGAAATAAGTAGGTAAAAAAGTTGAAAGCCCTATAAAACCACCAAAGGTTATTATATAAATCAAATTAAATACCCATCCATCCTTTTCGAAAAGACAAGATAAATGTTCTTTCAGTGATTGCTTATGCGTATCAGGTGGCTCTTTAGCAAAAACTAACATAACAATCATTGGTAACAGCATAAACAATGCACCAAAGCCATAAACAGCTTGCCATCCAAATTTTTGAGCCAACGGAGGAGCAAAAATCATGGCTAAAACAGTACCACTATTGCCGGCACCGGCAATTCCCATTGCCAATCCCTTATATTTGGGCGGAAACCACCCTGAGCCTAATGATAATGCCACACCAAAGCTTGCTCCTGCAATTCCTAATAAAATCCCCATATTAATGACCTCAGAGTAAGTATCAACCATAAAATATCCATAAACCAACGCAGTAAAAATAAGCCCCATCTCAACCATAGCAGCCCATTTTCTACCTATATATTGTGCCAATACCCCTAATGGAAATCGCATAATAGCTCCTGCCATAATAGGAACCGAAATCATAAACCCCTTTTGTGCCGGAGATAAATTAAACTCTTCGCTAATAAATGGCGCCATTGCTCCATTTAAAACCCAGATTGCAAAACAAAAATCGAAATACAGAAAAGCAGAGAACAAAGTTGGTGGGTGTCCTGATTTAAGAAATGTTTTAAAACTTGCCATAAAAATAATCTTTAATTCTGGTGTAAAAGTAGAATCTGCGTTTTGTTTCAAAAATGATTGGCGTCATAAATTTAGCCTTTTGTCATGTTCTAAAATTATTCAACTCTTACCGTTAACTAATATACTTAGACCCTTTTGCTCTTTTTGTTATATGATTAATATCATATTAAAAGCCATGTAGCGTATCTAATTTTACATAGAGCCAAGAAT
>CAYQDP010000200.1:0-5369 GCA_964416235.1 uncultured Flavobacteriaceae bacterium
TGCCATATTTCCCCTATTGGTAAATGTTCTATATTTACTTCTTTATTTGTGATTTAATTTTTGCTATCTATCATGACTCCTCCTTTTTGTTTAATTAATTATCTCTGAATTTTAATTCACTGAATTTTATTTTTGGAACAAACTGCGATAACTCGAAGCGGGTAACGGTCAAGATTTGCTTTTGCTCTTTACTTAACCGATACTTAACAAATCCTCCGCTGCTTTTTAGACACGTTTTTTTTATCCGTTCCCTTAATTGATTTATTTCGTCTATATATGGAAAACTTGGATGCAAGCATTTGAAATACTTTGATCGGATAACATCGGTGAAGGCATTGCAGGCCTCTTTCAGATCATCGAGTTCGATTCGTTTCATGTCTGAAAAAGTGAGCAGAACTTCAACAAGGCATCGATATCTTTCACTTACCCACATTCCGGCCTCATCTTTTGAATCAAAGAATTTACTAAGGCTATACCATAAATCTCTATCGCCATAAAGTTTATCAAGTTGCATCACATACCGGGATTGATAATCTGTGTATTCATTGGCTTCAGTGTTTTTGATAATCGATGGAGGGATGACCGATTCCTTTTTCTCTTCCGTCCTGACAGGTAATTTATTACTGGTCTTGACAGATAATTCATTTTCAGTCAGGACGGATAATTTGTTTTCTTTAATGACCGATTCCGGAGATTGTTCTTTTAATTTTGATTGAATTTCAACTTTATCAATGCTTTGCTCCATTTGCACTCCGGATGTTTCATCAACCAATGGAATTGCTTTTATAATAGAAAACCCTTCGAGCGGTTCTTTAGAACTTTTTCTTAATACATAAGCAAACTGCCTGCACGAATGAGAACAGTATAAAGAATCCGTCCTTTTTGGGACAAATGGCTTATTACAATATGAACACAAATATTCCATTAGTTTTCCCTCCAGTTTAATGTTTCATTTTCCGAATACCGAAATTCACTATAGGCATTTAGCAGTTCTTTTATGTTTTGGATCGCCTTTAGCTGTCGTGACTTATTACCGTCAATGCTTATAGCAATAACTGCGACAGATCGGTTCTCCAAAACTTCTGTTATATCATACTTCAATTCTTCTTTCAAAAGAATTGAGAGTATATCGATAAGCATATCTTGCGGAACTTTAATAAGCTCATCTGTATTATTTGTACTTCTCATAGCTTTTAACTTCTTAATCTAAATACTTACGCTTTTTTTCTGTTGCTTTTCTTTCTTGTTTTCTAAGAGGGAAATAGTCGTCATCATTGCCATTCAATTCTTCAATCGCCTTTGGTTTAAATTTTTTATTCAACTGAAGGATGAGTTCCTCTTGTCTTTCTTCCACATCTTCGATCTTCGCCCTTAATTCTTTATTTTCCTTTGCTAATGCTTCCATCTTTTCCTGCATTGGTTTAATTGACATCAGGTAATTAAATAGTGCTGCTCCGCCAGCCGAGAGCAAGTGTTTAATGAGTTCGCCTATACCGGGACTACTTAGTAATCCGTTAAGATCAAATCCGGCTGGTGTTGTTGCTGTGTTACTTTTATTTGTTTCCATCTTTCTTTTTTATTTGTGCCAACTCGATAGAGGCTTTTGCGTTTGCGATTTCATTTATGAGTATTAATCCACTTATTTCGAGTAGGAAGTTGATCGACTCTTCGCCTTCTTCCATATCTTTATTAAGTTTTCGTAAAAAACCATGTTGATCTGACAAATAATTTATTTTCATAACTATCCGTCCTGATTGATCTACTCCTTCATATTCACAGGTAATGTTGTTATCCGTCAGACTTTTTAATGTGTGCGATGCTACACATTGAGGGATGCTGATAATTGTTGTTTTCTTTTCCATTTTTCCTTTTTTAATTGTTAGTCTTGACCACTATTAGTCTTGACAGATTTTGATGATGTTTTTCTTGTTGTTTTTCGATTTTACGATACAAAGAAATAGGGATAAAATGAGTTTTTGCTCCTACTTGGTGTAAGGCTTGGAGTGGAATTTCCGTAAGATGTTGACGGATAAGCCTTGTTATAAATCAATAAGGACGGGTATTTTTTCCCGTCCTTATCGATAAATTACTAAAATCTTTAAATGCTATTTCTTCTTCTTGCCTTCTATCTGATCCTGCATGTACTGATGATATGCTTCCTTGATCTTATTAAAAACAGGTGGTTGGTAGTTGTTTTTGGCCTTATGAATACTGGAAGAGTGGTTGGCCTGCCAACCCTTTCCTAAATCAATTTTAAAAATCCCGGCAAGGCTTTCAACGACCTTGGTGATCTCGCCCTTACCTTCGTTTATAAATCCAGCCTTATGCAATCCGTATATGAGTTGCACGAATTCATTTTTGTTATCTTTTTTGCCTATCCATTTTATTGGGTAGTTCAATCTTACCGGATTGCTTTCCGATTCATTAAACATGACCGGCAATCGCTTTTGTATTTCCCTGAAAGCGGTATCCCGAATTAACAGTCTCAATAATTTACGCTCGTTTAATGCGAGTTTTTTTAAGGCTTGTTCTTCTTCGCTTAAATATATCTCGATCTTTTTTCCATTCTCAATTCTACGATAAGGCTTCACGTCATCAATCTCGCCATATGTCCTTCTTATATGTGTCAAAATATCGTTTATATCCTCACCTCTTTTGTACCGAGCAGAAAAAACATCAATAATTTCTTTGTTTTCCGGATGGAGCAACGCCCAGCCAAGAACAAAATCCGTGTCGGTAATTATTTCCTCTTTAACGAACTCTTTATCCTTTGCCCGTTTATAACGTGATTGATAGTTTTTTTCTATGTTCTTTACATAGCGGGATACTAAATCGTTAAATATAAGATTCAAGTCCTTTTTCATGTATTTGGATTGTTAAATATAGCATTTTTGTTCAGTATTCTGTGTGATTCTTGTTTTGGTAAGATAGAACTATTTGTTAAATTTGATATAATGAGTAAAAACCACTTAAATCAATTCACATGAAAAAATCGAAATTATTTAAAACAGTGAGCATTTGTATTTTGATCGCGACTGCCTGCAACAAAACTCAGGTTGGACCACCAAAAACCACTACTTCTTCGTCTGTTAAGAGAATTGCTGTAAAGCAAACTTTTAGAAATGTACCGCTGGATAGAACAAAGGACGTTATTGCAAGATTTGAAATCACAGAACAGAGCAATACGACTTCAAAATCCTTCTTACCTGATACCGATGTGACGGCTGATTCTTCCATATGGGCTTTAGAAACCTCATTAAATTACCATTTCGATAAAAGCCCCGGAGATCATGATTTTTATATGGACTCCGCTTTTTTTGATGCACCTATAACTACCTTAGATGGGGTTAATTATATTATAACACCAGCGGACTTAAATATTGTATATGATCAATTTAAAGCAAGCATTACCCAAAAGACTGCTGGGCAGCAAAGGGTAAAAATAATTGATATCACAGCTTACATTGACCCTGCTCTAAGTAAAATATTTTATAAGGGCGATATTGTTATTGCTGTAAAATCTCCTCCACCAAGTTGTTCACCTTTCGCAACATCAGCTGGATGGTCAGGATGGATATGTACTTCTGCTCCTTTTGGAGATATTTTATGCGAAAATCGCTTAAATAACTGTGCGATATTTGACTGTCCGAATTTGTTTTACCAAAACGTAGCACTGTACCAGCCCAACTATACAGTTATATCAACGCCGTTGTTCAAAGTTACTAATTATCCCGGTCTTTGCCCAACTGCGTCATCATCCGCACTTAATTCAACATATTCCCAATGTCAAAGCATCGCTGCTGCGAATAGGCCTACAGTGAATCATATAGCAACAAATTACGACATTTTACCAAATCAACAACCCGGAAGCGTCATTTTTACATATAATTCATGGTATGGTTTGAAGATTATCTACGGACAACCTTTTTGTTTTGCAGGTAACCCCAATTAATTAATGCTACGCTATTTAATAATATTCTTCACAGTAGGCTGTTTCAAAACAGCCTACTGTCAATTTATTTACTTGAAACAAGATAGCGTTAGCAATTACTTTTTCAGTCTTTGTGAGGAAAAAGGTTCTGATAATTTATTACTTTCAAATACATCAGGTACATATGTGGCCTCAAGCGGTTATATTAACTACAAAGGTGAAATATTAAGAGTGGACAAAAATGGTCTGCTGTTAAATAGCATACCTGCTACTAAAAACTCTTTCTTTTCAGGTTCCTTGATAAATGTTGGAAATTTTTATTACACTTTTGTTATCCGTTGCAATGGAAATAATTTCAGCAGTATTTCATTTATACCGGAAATTACAAAGTACGATCTAAATTTCAACCTTGTTACAAAGGCGCAACTGGATTCTTCATATATTAATCCAGTAAGTGTTACTCAACACATTATTCAAAAAAATGGCTCATTGTATTTTGGATACACTGTGCAAAATGATAATCGAATTGCCATTTACAAAACAGATTTGAATTTAAACAAAAAGGATTCGATGAAGTTCAATGGAGCAATGTTAATGGATATTTCAAATTATGGCGACAAGATAATAATCTCTGGAAATGGTTTTCCGTCTGGATCGCTTACTGGAAACAATCAGGTTGTTGTATTGGATACAATTCTCAACGTAATTAGCCGTTTTAATCTTGATAGTTTGAGCTATGTGAATCCAGGCTGCTCATCAAAAATTGGACTTACCTATTATTATGCAAATCTACATGAAGTATCTCCGAAGAGATATATTGTTGGGGGGTATTATGATGTGGTTTATAATTCTAGCTGTAATACTGATATGCAATATATTGAAGCGGTAATTGACCAAAATCAAACAGTAATAAAGACAAATGTTTTTGGAAAGCAAAACGGAACGGATGAAATATTTGGTTATTCAAGTGGAGATATGAAATATGGTTATGTCTACAATACAGGAATGTCTGGCTACAATAATACAAATCCAGCACCTCCTCAAAACAATGCTACAGAAATTATGGTTAGTAAAACTGATACATTAGGGAATTTAAAATGGATTAATTATTATAACACTCCTAATTACTATTACTATCCAATGGGAATTTATGGAACTAGAGATAGCGGAGCTGTTATTTGTGGCATGAGATATAACTTGGCAGCACCAACTATTACAAATTCCTGTGAAGGATTTGTAATGAAAGTAGATGTAGGTGGGGTACAACAATATCTTGGAATAATGGATTATAAAGGGTTTAATATAGGGGAAATCAGCAGCTATCCAAATCCTGCACATAATGAAATTTATTTTAATTTGGTTAAACAAAAGAATGCACAAATAATAATTTGTGATATAACAGGAAAGCAGTTAATGTTTATTCAAGATTATAAATACA
>CAYQDP010000201.1:0-5368 GCA_964416235.1 uncultured Flavobacteriaceae bacterium
AATTAATGAAGATACGGATGCGGAATGGATTTTTGTATTATGCAGAAAAGTTATCTCTTAAAGAGTTTGTGAAAGCCATTTATTAGCATAAATACTTCTTCCGCACTTTTTTGATGAACATAAAAGCGCGAAAGATTGTATAGTTCATTTGGATTTATTTTAATCTTATCGAGATAAACAAAGTCATTAATATCAGTAAAACACATTTTGTATAATTGTTTTACTTTTGATAATGATAAATCGTTGTATTCAGCAAAAGGGAACGCAAACGCAATAACTTCTTTTCCTAATTCTTTTTCTATTACCTCTTTGGATTCTTTAAGCTCTTGAACAATATAATTTTCGTCAGTTTCTACTTTAAAGCTAGGATGGGTAAAGCTATGCGATTCAACTTGTGTAAGCCGAGGATTTAAATTTTTTAATTCTGAAAAGGTTAAAAGCTCATTATCGATAATACGATTATCTTCGATAAATTTTGATCTTAGGTCGTTTATTATTTTCATTCTTCTTTTATGCTCCAAATGGCATAAATGCCTTGAAATAGAAAGGTTAAGCTTAAAACAATCATTTTCATAATTTTCTATTTCAATGCCATAAATCTGAAAGAAAAGTTTTATTTCTGCAAAGGTATAGTGTTTAATGAAAAAAATAATTGTCGAAGTCCAAATGTGCCCTTTATTGGATATTTGGTAGGGTAGTACGAAAAGAGAGTTGGGGATTTGATGCCTTTTCAAAATAGGATAGGCATGATTTAAATAGTCTTTATATCCATCGTCGAATGTTATAAAGCAAGCGTCTTTTAAAGTTTCCGGGTCTTTTGATATTAAATCAGAAATTGGCCTAAGCGTATAGTGTTTTTTCAGAAGAATGAGAATTTTTTCAAACAAAACAGGATGAAGCCCCGGCCAAACAGCATCGAACTCAGGTATAATTTTATGAAACACTAAGACAGGTATCCGATTTTTTTTTCTGTTACGTAACAGTAATAAATGTCCAAACCCAGTATAGTAAATTATTTTAAATATTATCTTTCGAAGCACAGCCATTATTCAGCTTAAATTTAAAGGACTGTCTTAATAGAAAAATTGACAAAAGTTAATTTCTTAATTAAATCCAAATTTTTTTTTGAATGCTTTAATAATCCTATTGTGTAGGGTTAAATAACTTGAAAATTGAAAGTGAGAAACAGGTTTTCTTTTCATCCATTCATCGAATGTTTTAGTACTCAATCCTAATTTTTTAAGCACATACTCTTTATCTTCTAAAGTTTGCGGTGATTCCCAAATATTTATTTTCATCTCTTTTAAGGCTTCTTCCCTACTAATTTGTCCTGAGCAGATTAAAGATGATAGGTGAGCTTTTCTTTTGTCCACATTAAATTTTATCGGTAAAATATAATTTTGATAAAATCTGGTAAATATAGATTCATTGTGTTTGCCACCATAATTTTTCCAATCTAACTTTTCAGCCAGAATATTCTGGGCATCATTTTTATGATAATCTAGATAATCTAATAGTGCAATTATTTTTGTTTTACGGAACTTTGCATGGTAATACTGTTCAGCATAACTTAAATAAGGGAAAGTCTTCATTTTCTTTCTACCATATTTATTATGGATAGATCTAATATTTAATGAGTCAAGTTTAAAATGATACCAACTAGTTGGTAAAATAAATTCAGTTGATGTATTATGTCCTGTGAAAATGTATTTAGTCTTAAACTTCACCGATGTCTTATATAGTAAACCAATAATTGCCAAATCAGTGATTAACTCCACATCAATTACACCGGCATGTAAAAAAGAAATTTGTAAATCCTTAAATTCTTCCCAGTCGATAACATTGGTATATAAATCAACATTGAGTTTTTTTAAGAGAACTTCAATGTTTTGAGTAGCAGTCTCACTATTCCAACCATTATCAAAATGAACTGCTAATGGCCGTAATCCCAATTCAACCAATTTGTATACTAAAAATGCACTGTCAGTCCCGCCACTTATTCCAACAATACAATCGTATTTTTTTCCTTTACCTTCTTCTTTTATTTTTTCTATAGTCGGTCTGATTTGATCAAGTGTAAATTCTTTTTTGGTTGAATCTTTTTCAACGTGTTGAAAATAATCATTACAATAGTTACAATGACCTTCTTTATCAAAGAATATTTCAGGGTCATTTACATTATCCATAATGCATCGGGTACATTCATTGTAAAAGAAAGGAAGATTTTTTCTGATTTGCTCAGCGGAGAAATAACGCGAGTTTTGTTTGGCTTTGGTTTGCCATTCTTTTAAAAGTTCGGGCGAATCAAGTAGTTTTTGCAAAGTTGCAATAAGACTTTTCGCGTCTGAATAATTAAAAACTGAGCCTTTCAAATTTTCAGGTATCGTCAAGCTTATTGGCAATAAACCCGGAAGTTCAAAACTCATCATGTCGTGAATAGCGGCAGTAGGTTTTGTCTTACCAATGTATTCAGTAGTTCCTAATGCTTTAAATTCGGTAGTGGAGGTCGATAAAACTAAATCAGATGTTTCCATCTCCTTTAAAAACATTTCAGGAACTATTTCTTTATCGTTATCAAAATAGGTAGCAATGCCAGGATGAATTGAGTTAGCTTCCTCTAATTGACTTATTACCCATTTACCATAATCTTCCAAGGCTTTTCCTGCAAACGAAAATGTAATGTTGGCTTTTTTTTGTGCAAAGTGTTTTATTACTTCAATTGCATTTTCATATCTTCTCCTGTCTTTATGAATGCTACCCGGAAGAACAACTTTTAATCTATCGCTGGTTTTGGAAAATTTTCTTACTTGTTTGTCATTAAAAATGGTAAACGGAATATACAAAAAGCGATACTCGCTATACTTTTCAGCGGCTTCGTTCTTAACATAGTTATAAATAAAATCCTCAACAGCGATATAATCGAAACTCTTTACGATTTCTTGCTTTAATTTTCTTTCATGATAAGAGTGTGGTGTTCTATATCGAGCGTCAAGCCAAAAATTAAGATTATGAATTGTAATTACTTTTTTACACGTAATATTTTTGGCAATTTTTAATACAGCTTCAAACCCGTCAAATACCGGGCTCAACATCAAAATATCTACGTTTTTCTCTTTGCAGATTCGGATGATTTCATCAGCCCCTTTTTCTAAACTTTCAACAACATGAAATGTGCCGTTGCATAATTCCGGCTGATACTGATGCATTTCCTTTTTTATACTTTCTGTAACAAAAAAGTAGATTTCATTGCCTTCAAAGACGGCTGATTGAGTGAGTCCGTATTGAAAATGATCGGTTTCTATGATGGCAATTTTCATTTTGATTTCGAAGACAGGAGTTGAATAACTTGTCTGACATCGCCCCTTAGTGGTACGAATAAGTTGAAGGTTCTTTTTTTAATGTGTATAATTACAAATATATAGGTTATTACAAATATAACGAAGTAACTTAAAGTGGTTGCAATGGCAGCACCACCAATCCCAATCCTCGGAATTAATAGTAAATCAAGCACTAAGGTAAACACCAGTCCGGCCGAACATGCTGTGATATTAAATATGTTACGGTTACTCGAGACAATAAAGATTGAAAATACCTGAGTTATACATGAAAATAACATACCCGGTAAGATAATTTGAAATGGCATAACAGTACTTTCAAACTCGTTGCCATACATAAACGGAATAATCCAGGAAGAAAGAAAGTAGCCGGTAAGCGTAATAAAAAAGAAGAGTGAGAAGCATAATCGGCTCACTTTAATAAACGTTTCTGCCCTTTCTTCTTCAGTTTTACCGGAAAGATTTGGCAACATTACGGATGCGATTGTAACGGCTAAAAATAAAATAATTTGATTAATGTTGGCTGCCAGTGAATAATAGCTAAGTTCATTATTATTCAAATAATGATTCACAATCCATAAATCAAGACGATAATTGAAAAAATTAATGAACATCCCAATATAAATAGAGGTGTTGTAACTTATAAAAGTTCTAAATTGATTTTTAAATTCAAAATTGAAATTAGGCTTAAGAGCAATCTGCTTATTGTAGTGAAACAACCATAAAAATGAATTTATAAGTAAAACCGACAACGTAATAACAAGTATAATGTTAAATCTTTCCTCAGATGTTTGTAGTTTGGAATCAAACATAAAAAACAAACCGGTAAACGCAAAAACATTAAGGATACTATTGCTTAAGGCAATGAAGTTGATGGTGCTGAATTTAGAATGTGCTTGAAATATGGCCCCAAAAATACTATTAAGAAAAGATAAGAGAAATAATAGAAACAAGGCCATCATATATGCCGGGGAAGAATATCCTTCCGGTAAAAAATAAGTGCCAGCATCAATCAAACTACTAAGTATTAAAATCCCGATTAAGATTAAAGAACAAATGCCGAATACTGATAAAGCCATTCCAATCACAACTCTTTCTTCAATTTTTTTGGAGGAAATAAAGTATACTACACCTGTTTGTATTCCAAGTGAGAAAACCAAAACAAACAATTGAGAATTTGCCTGAAAAAGTGAAAAAACACCTTTGCCTTCGTCGCCTAAAATTCTCGTAGAAAAAACTCCACTTAGTACTCCTAAAATAAATACGGGAACTTGCGTTAGGACGGATGAGATAAGATGTTTACTTAGCATATAGTGCTATACATACCAAATCTACAAAAATATTTGTGCATTCCGTAAGGCTTCAACTTTAATTTCTTTTTTTAAATTTGTTTAGTACTAAATTCAATTTTATGGCAAAATCGTTGGTAACCGGAGGTGCAGGTTTTATTGGGGCACACGTAACAAATTCCTTAATCAAAATGGGTCATCAGGTAGTTGTTTTAGACGACCTAAGCGGTGGTTTTGAGGAAAACGTGAACCCAAAGGCTAAATTCGTTAATGGCTCTATCAATGATAATGCATTACTGGAAAAACTGTTTGCCGAAGAAAAGTTTGATTATGTGTATCATTTGGCGGCATATGCTGCCGAGGGATTAAGTCATTTTATCAAAAGGTTTAATTATAACAATAATGTACTGGGAAGTATTAACTTGATTAATCAGGCTGTCTTACATAAAATTAAATGTTTTGTCTTTACTTCTTCTATTGCTGTTTATGGTAAGGGACAATTACCAATGCGTGAGGATATGGTGCCAATGCCAGAAGATCCTTATGGTATTGCAAAGTATTCGGTTGAGATGGATTTAAAGGTTACTCACGAAATGTTTGGTTTAAATTATGTTATTTTTCGCCCCCACAATGTATATGGCGAATATCAAAACCTGGGCGACCGTTACCGTAATGTGGTAGGTATTTTCATGAATCAATTAATGCAGGGAAAACCATTAACCATATTTGGAGATGGTAGTCAAA
>CAYQDP010000202.1:0-5348 GCA_964416235.1 uncultured Flavobacteriaceae bacterium
AGTACGTATACGCAATTTTGTTTTTAGTGAGCCTTAATTTCGTAGGCTGTAAGCAAGGACCGTCTTCTTCTGAGTCTGTGGTTCATGTTTGGGGAAATTGTGAAAAATGTAAAGCTACGATCGAGAACAGTTGTAACCTGGGCGGTGTAACTAAAGCCTCTTGGGATGTAGATTCTAAATTGTTGACCTTACAATTAGATACTAATGTTATTTCGGTGGATGCCGTATTACAGGCGGTGGCAAAAGTTGGTTACGATAACGAAAAGTATTACGCTAATGATTATGCTTACGACAACTTACCGCAATGTTGTCAATATGAGCGTCGTCCTTTCGAATCTAAATAATCTAAAGTTTTATTATTAAATTAGTTCCTTTATTCGGGTATGAATTTAAGGCAGCTGATTCTTTGTTTTTTTTTACTGATTCCTTTTGGAATATTCAGTCAGAAAAAGGATGTTAAGCTACGCTATGCCGATTCTGTAGCTTTTGCAACCGATGAAGATAAGAAAACAGAATACCTACTCAGACTTGCCGAGCTTACTCAAAACGAAAATTTCCTGCAATCTTATGAATACTCACGTGAAGCAATTCGGTTAGCAGAAAAAAACAGAAATGTAAAAGCTTTGGTTCGCGCTTATGATGCGCTTGGAGATGCTTATTGGTTTCACACCGATTACAGTAAAGCCCAATCTTATTATTTTAAATCTTATCGTATAAATGATTCCTTGGGCGACAGAGCAGGAATCGCTAACTCTTCCTATAACATTGGTTGGATAATTTGTATCCAGCAGAAAAAATACACCGAAGCACATTACTTTTATAAAGCTTTAAATACTTTCGTTGATTTAAGAGATACATTCGGAATTTCAAAAGTGTATAATGCTCTTGGTAATTTATTCAACGATAAGTATGCTGCCGATAAACTTAAACCAAGTTTCGATTCATCCCTTAAATATTATAATTTGGGTATTGACTTACAAAAGGCAATGAGGTCATCTAATAAACTGGCCATTTTTTACTCTAATATCGGTCAGCTTATGTCCTTGTCGGGTGATTTTAAATCGGCGATTTATTATACCGAAAAGAGCCAGAATTACTTTGTTAAATCACAGGATTCGGTGGGATATTTTCTCAATTTCGCAAATCTATCGGGGTACTACACTAAAATAGGTGAGGTTGAAAAAGCTTTGCATATGTTGGAATTATCATACTCCCATTGTATCAGGAATGACAATCGTGATATTTTAATTACCATTTACAAAAACTATTACGATGCTTATAAAGCCAAAAACAATACTGAAAAGGCGCTGTTTTTCCTCGAGCGGTTTACCAGCTTTAATGATTCTGTTCAAAAGGAAATTAATTCAACCACTTTAAACGATCTTAAAAGTTCTTATGAATTAGAAAAAAAGGAAACTAGCATTCAGGAGTTAAAGCAAGCGAACGAAATCTCAGAACTTAAAACACAAAAAAATCGTTTTGCGCTTATAGGGGTTGGTGTGATTTTACTTGTAATTGTCGTGATTACCTATTTATTGTATAAAAGAAATAAGGAAAAAAACAGCGCCAATTTATTATTGAAAGAGCAAAATGCTATCATTTCGCAAAAGAAACATGAGATTGAAAGCAGTATTCATTATGCAAAGGGAATACAAACTTCTTTCTTTCCCGATGTGAATGAACTAAAATCAACCTTTTCGGATAGTTTTATTTTTTATCGTCCTAAGGATGTTGTGAGTGGTGATTTCTATTGGTTTCATAAAATCGAAAACTACTTTTATTGCGTGGCAGCAGATTGTACCGGACATGGCGTTCCGGGTGCGTTAATGAGTATTGTTAGCGTAGATAAGATTACGCAGGCCTTGTTTGAAAAGAAACTAAGAGAGCCGTCTCAAATTCTTAGCCACATTAACATTGAAATAAAGAAAGCTTTAAAACAACACGACGATCAGGCTAAACAAAAAGACGGATTAGACATTGCCCTTTTACGTTTCGATTTGAATAATGGAACTGTTGTCTTTGCGGGCGCCAACCGTCCCATGTTTATTATAAGTAATTCGCAAATCAACGAATATAAGGCCGATAAGGTAGCTATTGCCGGGTTTACTCCCGATCATTACGAATTCAACCAAACATCCGTCCAATTAAATAAAGGCGACGCTGTTTACGTTTTCAGCGACGGTTATGCTGACCAGTTTGGAGGTAAAGAAGGTAAAAAATTCATGACCAAAAACTTTAAATCCTTGCTATTGAACGTTGCAGGAAAGCCAATGGCAGAGCAGGAAAAGGCGGTTTTAAGTGCGCATTACGACTGGAAAGGTAGTTATGAACAGGTAGATGATATCTTAGTAATCGGTATTAAGATTTAGTTTGCAGTTCAGCCCATTTTAGTTACCTTTGAAAACAGTTTTTATTCAAAACTGTATGTCATCCAACACCAAATATATTTTTGTTACCGGCGGGGTAACATCGTCTCTCGGAAAAGGTATTATCTCAGCATCTCTAGCCAAATTATTACAGGCTCGCGGTTATACCGTTACTATTCAAAAATTAGATCCTTACATTAACGTTGATCCCGGCACATTAAACCCTTATGAGCATGGAGAATGTTATGTTACGGATGATGGTGCTGAAACAGATTTGGATTTGGGTCATTACGAGCGTTTTTTAAATGTCCCGACTTCTCAGGCTAACAACGTTACAACAGGACGCATTTATCAATCGGTAATCGAGAAAGAGCGTAAAGGCGAATTCTTGGGAAAAACCGTTCAGGTAATTCCTCATATTACCGACGAAATTAAAAACCGCATTAAGCTATTAGGGAAAACCGGTCAGTATCAATTTGTGATTACTGAAATTGGTGGTACTGTAGGTGATATCGAATCTCTGCCATACATCGAGGCTGTTCGTCAGCTTAAATGGGAAATGGGCAGCGATTGTACCGTTATTCACTTAACCTTATTACCTTATTTATCTACTTCCGGTGAATTAAAAACTAAACCTACGCAGCACTCAGTAAAATTATTGTTAGAATACGGTGTTCAGCCCGATGTATTGGTGTGCCGTGCCGAACATGCCATCAATAACGATATACGTCGTAAGATTGCATTATTCTGTAACGTGGATGTGAATGCGGTTATTGAGGCTTTGGATGCTTCAACAATTTATGAGGTTCCGATTTTGATGGAGGAGGAAGAACTGGATGTTGTGGTGTTGAAGAAATTGGGTGTTTCAGTAGACGGTGCCCCGCAATTAAAAACTTGGAAAGACTTTTTATACAAATTACATAATCCGGTTCAAGAAGTTGAAATTGGTTTGATAGGAAAGTACGTCGAATTAAAAGATTCTTACAAATCCATTGCAGAAGCATTTATACATGCAGGTGCAATTAATAACGTAAAGGTTAAATTAAACTGGATTCATAGTGAGAGTTTAACTGATGAGAACGTAAAAGAAACATTAAAAGGATTAAAAGGGATTTTAGTGGCGCCCGGGTTTGGTAACCGTGGAATTGAAGGAAAGATTTCCGCAATTAAATATGCCCGCGAAAATAATATTCCGTTTTTCGGAATTTGTTTAGGAATGCAATGTGCGGTAATTGAATTTGCGCGCAATGTGTTGGGATTAAAAGACGCGCACAGCCGCGAAATGAACCCTGCTACAAGTAATCCTGTAATTGATTTATTGGAAGCACAAAAAAATATTTCCCATATGGGTGGCACGATGCGTTTAGGTGCATACCCTTGTCGTTTAGAAGAAAATACTTTAGCCTATAAGGTTTACGGAACTAAAGAAATCAGCGAGCGTCACCGTCACCGTTATGAATTCAATAACGAATATCTCACCAAGTTTAAGGATGCAGGCATGATTATTTCAGGTATCAATCCTAACGCAGGGCTGGTTGAGATAGTAGAGTTGAATGGTAAGCATCCATTTTTTATGGGTGTGCAATTCCATCCCGAATATAAAAGTACAGTAGAGAAGCCACATCCTTTGTTTGTAGCCTTTGTAAAAGCGGCTATTGATAACAAATAATGAAATTAAAACCCATAGGATATTTTAGTAAGCCGCACGGACTAAAAGGCCATTTGATATTATTTACCTCTCTTGATTTTGATGAAAACATGAATGTTGTTTTTATTGAAAGCAAGGGGTCTCAAGCGCCTTTTTTCATTGAGGAAATGACTGAATTCAATAAAGGTTTTTTGGTGAAGCTGGAAGGCATTAACGAAGTAAATGCGGCTTCAGCCTTAAAAAACAAAGAAGTTTTAGCCGATGAAAAATACATTATTAAGGAAGATTCTTTTGAATATGCCGGCTATATTTTGATTGATAAAACTAAAGGCGAAGTAGGGGAGATTAAGGGGATAGAAGGCGGAGATACTAATCCTTTATTAATTGTTGAGGTGAATGGAAAAGAGGTTTTATTGCCATTTACGGAGGAATTAATAACCAAAGTAATTAAGACCAAAAAGCAATTACTTTACGATGCCCCTGAGGGCTTGATAGACATGTATTTAGAAGAGTAAAAAAAATGGGGCAAAATCTTCTTCAATAAAAAAAATTAAATAACTTTGCCCTCTCTCAAAACACTGGTGAAGTGGATGAGTGGCTGAAATCAACAGTTTGCTAAACTGTCATACGGGTTAAACCGTATCGGGGGTTCGAATCCCCCCTTCACCGCGGATAAATTAAAAAGGCGCTTTTAGCGCCTTTTTATATTTTATCAAGCTCCTAATAAACGACACTTTCAAGTAACTAATTAATTGTCCGCAACTACTCCGCTATATTTCTTCAAATATACCTTTATGCTTCCTACTACAATAGGAGTTTCTACTTTCACCGGCAACCTTCTATCATCATCCGTAACCCATACTGTCATTTCATCCCCTTCTTTAAAAATTGTCCCTGGAATTAATGTTGGTTTGAATTTAATACAATTAAATGTGCCTAATTCTGTTTTAATGGTTTCTTTACCCAAATAGGTTATTTTTTGTTTGAAGACTTCATTGTCCAATAAAATGCTGATTGGGATTTCATCTTTAACTTTAAAATTATTGTAATCTAAAGCTCTCGCATAATAAATCATGCTCATGGGATCGAAGGTGAGGGGAGTGATTTTTAAAGTATCAATCTTTAAAGCAGGGCGCTTTTTACTTTTAATATACCCAATTGCTTTGTTGTTTCTTTGGTCAAATGTTACATCATTGTAAACCCATTCACCACCGTCGTTACTGTTTCTGATGTATTTAAATGGTCGCAGTGTAGCCGTATCATTGAAGGCTTCAAATTTATCGCGCACTTTGTAAAACCAATCCCAGTTTTTTTTACTCCAACCTTCGCCAATG
>CAYQDP010000203.1:0-5319 GCA_964416235.1 uncultured Flavobacteriaceae bacterium
AGCCTCCATTGGCATTTTACTAAAGAACAATTTTACCCGTGAAGCTTACTTCAAAGAAAATTTTTATTACAACAGAAAGTTTCTCGACTCCGCGGTGTATTCTTTATTGGCACGCGACTTCCAATTCAATCCGTAAACGTTAACGTATTAATTTAAAGGTGCCGGTTTTAAAGATAGGCTCCTTATCAACATAAGTTTCAACTGATACTTGATAAACGTACGTTTCCATGTTTTGTGGCGCGCCATTATAATTACCATCCCAACCTATTTTAATATCATTAGACTCAAATAAGAGTTGTCCCCAACGATTATAAATCCTGAAGTAATTCAATTTACGTATTCCCCAACCATCCACATAAATCACATCATTCACCCCATCACCATTCGGGGTAAAGGCTGTTGGAACATCTACGCTGGATAATGGGTCAATATGTATGGAGAATGTATTCGTAACGGTAAAGCAACCCATGCTATCAGCTATCAGAACAGTATAAACAATATCTACAGTTGTACTTGATACGGGAACAGGGCAAGTAGTGCAATTTAAATCTGTTGTCGGATTCCAGAAATAAGTAAACCCAATACCTGCATAACCCGGTACGTTGACTTGCTGACCAATTACCACACTAGTATCCCAATTAATGGAAGGTGGCGGTTGCTGAATGTACACCTGATGCGTTACCGCGGTAGTGCAACCGTTAGGATCTTTAACCTCTACAGTAAATGTTGTGGTATTAGTAAACGTTCCAACCGGATTAGTGATGGTTGAATCATTTAAATTTTTACCGGGATGCCAAACATAAGTATAACCCGGCTGACCAATCACTCCTAATTGAGAAGGTTTTCCGGCACATGTGTCCTGCCCAACAACAGTGGCTGTTGGAAGCGGTACAATTTGTATGGGTTTACGAATGGTATCCTTACAGCCGTATTGCTTATCAGAAATTGCTAATAAAACAGTGTAGGTTCCGACAGTGGCATATGTATGATTTGGATTTACTGACGTACTCGTGTTTCCATCACCAAAATTCCAATACCATGATGTTGCATTTGTTGACGTACTTGTAAATATATCTTGAATTCCCAAACAGTGAATTGTATCCGCCTTGATACTTTCGCCATTTCTATCAAAGTCGGCAATAATATTTCTGATATTAATTGGCAGCACAACGGAATACCTGCAAGCTGAGTCGCTTGTCCAATAAGTTAAGGAAGCATTCGTTGTTCCTCCAGGAGGATGGAAAGTATATGAATGTGATGTTGGCGAAACATTTCCTCCGTTTGTTCCATCGCCAAAATCCCAACTCCATGTATAAACGTTATTGGTATCCTTAATCGTAAACTGAATGGATTCACCTTTACACACTGTGTTTTTATCTACTGAAAAATCCGCATCTGCGCCTAATACTGTAATTGTTTGTGAAACCACAGCAGGACAACCAAACGAGCTTGTTACAGTTAAAGTAATTGGATAATTACCGGGCGTTGTATAAGTGTTTCCTACAGTAGCCGTTCCTACAACGGGACCTCCACTGGATAAATTCCAGTTACGCGGACCGGGAACAGGATTAATAGAAGTATCTTGAAATACAATAGCGCATCCCGAACAGGCAACCGTACTTGTTGCATTACATTGATTGGTATAGAAAAAGCCCGGCACAGGATAATTCTGAACGTATACAGGGAAAGTTGTATTGCCCTTACATCCAAATGCGTCAGTAGTAGTTAAAGAAACTGTATAAGCTCCAGCATTAGTAAATGTATGTGTAACTGAAGCAGTAGTTAAAGTTTGTGTTGGAGAACTATCATTAAAATTCCAAACATAACTTATTGCACCTCCTGCATTGTTGACATTTAATGTAACTCCGCTATTAACGCAAATAGAGTTCGATGCTGTTGGTAACACAAAAGGATTTGGCGCATTCACGGTTACAACCTTCCTAATGGTATCTTTACAACCATTAGCATTAGTTGCCAGTAATGTAATTGTATAATTCTGTGAAGGTGCAGTTGCTGCGGTGTAATTGTGCGAAGCATTCACTACAGTTGATGTATTCAATGCTCCCGAACCAAGATCACCGAAGTTCCAGTTAAAAGTTGTAGTAGTATCCGAAGTAGAAGTATTTGTAGTAGTCATTACGTATAACGGTAAGCAGCCAACGGTTCCTGAAGAAATTCCGAAGTTTGCGGTTACACTACTTATTTTAATAATACTTCGTGCAGTGTCCATACAATTATTAGTGTCTCGTACCACCAACATGACATTATGAACCCCTGCAGGTAAAGCATAAAACACAGAATCATTTGGTGTTACTACCGGAGGATATGTTCCAAAAAACCAATTGTATCCAATTCCGCAACCCGTCATTACATCCTTAGACATCGAAGCATCATATACTGTACTTACGGATTTACAAGCAATAGCCGCATTAGAGAATTGTGCTTTTAATTTTCTAACGGTAACAATTAACGTATCTCTAAACGGAGTACAACCTGTACTTGCGTTGTATCCGGTTAAAACAGCGGTATAATTTCCTGACGCGGTATAAGTATGAGAAGTTGTAAATGAACCAACGCCTGTTATTGTTTGCGTTGGAGAACCATCACCATAATTCCAAGTAGCGTATTGTGTATCCATCAAATTGGCAGAGAATTTCACCTTATACGACGAATCGCATCTTGTATAGTAACGACCTCTTGCAATTGGTCCTTTAACGGTTAGCGATGCGCTAGAAACAACATCCGCCTTACAGCCGTTTGTATATGCTGTCATTGTAAATCCAAATACACCGGTATGATTGAAAGTCCAGGAAGGGTTTGGATCAGTAATACAACCCGAAAAATATCCGGCATCACTTGTTATATGCCAATGATTGACGGAATCAGCAGGATTTGTTGTATTAATGATTTGTACAGGTTGGTTCCAGCAGACGACAGAAGGAGTAAACGTAAAACTTGGGTTAGGCGGATTAACAACCTTTATGGTGTATTGAAAAGATGTATCTCTACAACCCGGCACATTTTGAATGATATGAATTACAGTATAGGTACCAACAGCCGTATAAGTATGAACAACGGATGTTGCCGTAGGGCTGGCTACGTTAGGTGAACCATCACCGAAATTCCATTGATACAAATTAATGGGTAAGGAAGAAAAACTACTGTCAGTAAACTTTACAGTTAACGGCACACAACCTTCTTTTTTATCGGTATAGAAATACGATGTGATTTTCATTAACGAATCGAATGCGTTAGTTACAGTATCTCTGCAACCAAAATTAGAAATTGCAATGAGTGTGACCGGCGGAGCTAGAGTATCGAATATAGTGTATGGATTATTACTTCCCTGAGTAATGGAATAAGTAAATGATGGTCCGGTTGCAGTATAGGTGGACGGTGTTCCGTTTGTTGGAATAGACCAGATAAATGTACTTCCCCAGGTTGATGTATTATTTAAGTTTATTTGAAATGGACTATAACAGCTAAAGGAAGGTGGCGTTGCCGTATAACTCGCTACAACCTTTTGCACATACACAGCAAATGTTTTTGTTGAGACGCAACCGCCTATATATGCCGTAACAGTGATGGTTTGGTTTCCTGGAGTGTAAAACCCGTGCATAATGGTATCACTTGGAACATTCGAATTTACCGGCGTCGCATCTCCCCAATTCCAAGTGGTGTAATTTGCAATAGAGGTGTCTTTAAAAATCATTTTATAACCATAACAAATGGTATCAGGAATTTTCACCTTTACTTGTGGCTGCAATAAATTAACAGTTGTACTAACGGTCTTCGCACAGCTGTTATTATCGGTTACAGTTAACGAAACAGTATATGCTCCATTCGCTGTATAAGTAATCGCAGATGGATTCATCAACGTAGAAGTTTGTCCGGTACCGAAACCCCAATTATAAGTTAATGGTCCGCCACCCGGCGCACCACTCACGCAATTAGAGCCACTAAAAGTTGCAGTAAACGGAACTGTGCATGAATTAAGAGATAAAGGATTGCTGTTTATAACAACCGTTGGTTGTGCCGAAACTTTTATTGTTCCCTTTGTAATTGCCGAATCGCAACCATTGGCATCTTTAGCTATTAATGTTACGCTAAAACTTCCAGGAATGGTATATACATAACTAGGATTTTGTGTATTCCCTATTCCGCCATCTCCAAAAGCCCATTGCCAACTCGTTATGGGAGTTGTTCCGCTTCCAACCGATAAATCAGTAAAAGGAACATTCATTGGGGCACAATGACTGGCTGGAATTGTAAAAGAGAAATTTGGTGTTGGCTTTCCGAATACTTTAACAAGCAATGTATATGTAACTGGATTACCGGACACAATAGCGTTATAAGTTACAGTAAAATTTCCTGCAGTTGCGTAAGTATGTGTTGGATTATTAATATTGGAAGAAGTAGCATCGCCAAAACTCCACAATATACTTGAAGCACCTGCAACGCCGGTAAAACTCACGCCCACCAAAGGTACGCAACCCGACGTTGGTGTACATGCTACTTGAGAAAATCCATTTGAAAAGAAAAAGGACATCAGCAACACGAAAAATAAGTTGAGTCCTCTTTTAATCATTAAAAAAATTAATTAGATTTGATGTATATACAAATATAAAAAAATATTGGATTTATACTAAAGCGTAATGAAGTTTAATTTTTACTTGTTGGTAATTTGTTGCTTGATTTCTTTCAAGGGATTTTCTCAGAAAGAATGCGGAAGCACTATGATGCCAAATTACGCTACTGAAAGAGCAAAATACCAATCTCTATTGGCAAGTAATGCTCTTTTACCTCACGATACTTGTCTTAAAAAAACTTTATCCATTGTTTTTTATGTTTTCTTGGATAGCCTTGGAAATCCCAATGTAACCCCTGCTAATATTAACTCATGTATTAGCATTTTAAATAAATATTTCAACCCTATTTGCTTAAAGTTTCAGGCTTGCAGCACTAAATACATTCCGGAGCACGAGTATAATAAATGGAATCGTCCGAATCATGAATTTAAAATAGTGGGTAACTATAATTATTATACCGAAAAAACTATAAATATTTATTTAGTAGATAACATGATTGTTCCGGGCGCCAATGGTTATGCGCATGGGCCAGGAGGAAAGGATATTATAGTCATGCGTAAACTGGCGTTTACGGGAATGACTGCTGTACATGAAATGGGGCATTTTTTTGGCTTACCTCATACGTTTGCGGAAATCTCAACTGCTTCAGAAGATGGACCAAGCAGTGAATTAGTATTAAGAACCAATTGTACAACAATGGGTGATGGATTTTGCGATACTGATGCAGATC
>CAYQDP010000204.1:0-1108 GCA_964416235.1 uncultured Flavobacteriaceae bacterium
TATTTTCTTCAGGCTCCATACGGTTATTGATTAAATAATTGTGCAATGCCTTTTCATTCATCTCCGCTTTAATCAATCCGCTTTTTATAAAAGCTTTTTGCTCGCTCGCAAAGGCGAATACATTTTGATTATCCACGTAGTAAAAAGGCTTTACCCCAAAGCGATCACGGGCGCAAAACAGTTCGTGCTTTTCCACATCATAGATGCTAAACGACCACATGCCGTTGAACTTTTCCAGACAATCAACACCCCAGTTTTTATAGGCTTGCAATACCACTTCCGTATCGCTCGACGAAATAAATTTTACACCTTCAAGCTCCAATTCCTTTTTTAATTCGAGGTAATTGTAAATCTCTCCGTTATAGGTTATCCAATATTTACTCTCGTTCAAAGCCATGGGCTGATGGCCGGTCTCACTTAAATCGATAATGGATAAACGGCGATGCGCGAAGGCTAAGCTGAACTCTCCACTTACTTCAGAAATATTTTTTTTAGGAATATAGTTTAATTCAGAAGACTTAAATGAAGGCGTATCCTTTGATGAAACCGGAATTGTAACGGAGTCGTTCGCCAATAAAAAACCTTCCCCATCCGGGCCGCGGTGTTTAATGCTTTGCGACATAGCATGAATGGTCTCTTTTAAATTAAAAGTGACATTACGTTTTAAAGCTATTCCGGCAATTCCGCACATATAAAGTTTCAGGTAATTTATAACGTATTAAATTATTTAATAGTATAAATTACCGTTTGAATTTACGGCTTTTTACTGAAATTAAAGCTCACCCATTACACTCTTACGCCAATCACCAGAATATCATCCACCTGCTCGGTGTTGCTCTTCCATTGGCTCATAAAGTTTTTAAGATAGTCGTGTTGTTCGTTAAGCGGAAGTGCGCTGATTTGTACGAATATTTCTTTGAGTCGCTTGGTAGTTAGTTTCTTTTGTTTCTCGCCTCCAAATTGATCGGCATAACCATCGGTAAACAGATACAACATATCTCCACTCTCAAATTCAAACTCATGTTCCTCAAAAATCTGATTATCCGGTGTAAATCCTCCAATGGCGGTTTTTGTCGCGCGGATTTCTTCAATCTCGTTGCTGTTTTTT
>CAYQDP010000204.1:1118-5298 GCA_964416235.1 uncultured Flavobacteriaceae bacterium
AAGCGGACGATTAGCACCGCTGTACCAAATTCTATTGCCTTGCTTTTTGATAAGCGCAATATCCATTCCGTCGCGCGTAGCATCTTCTTTGGAATTTTGCTTGAGTACACGTTTGATATTTCGATTCAATTCACCAAGTATACCTGCAGGCGAAGCCGACACATTAAGCGACTTATCCAGATTTTCCTTCCCCAGCAAACTCATAAACGCACCCGGAACCCCATGTCCGGTACAATCGGCTGCAGCTAGAAGAGAAGGATTAAATGCAGCGGAAATATTTTCCTCTTCGAAACTTTCTTCTTCATACAACCAATAAAAATCGCCGGCAACAATATCCTTTGGCTGATAATAAACAAAACTTTGAGGGAAGCTTTTATTGATATCCTCTTGAGGCGGAAGAATAGCCTCTTGAATGCGGCGGGCGTAATTAATGGAATCGAGAATTTCTTTCTTTTTCTCTTCAATAATTACATTTTGCACATGCAGTTTATCACGCTGCAATTCGACATGTTGCTTTTGCTGGGTTATTAATTCCTTCGCGCGCTGATTCTGACGATAACTTTTCAGCACCACAATCATTAATACAATTAATAAAGCTAATCCCACAGCGATGGCGATAATGGCCTGATTGCGTTTTTTAATTTCAGCATTCTGCAATTCTTTATCTTTCTCCAGATTCTGTATTTGTAAACTTTGCTTTTCGGTTTCATAAACTGTTTGCAAATGTGCCATTGCTGAAGCATTTTCTCCTGTAAACAAAGAATCTTTCAGCGTTACAAATCTATCCTGGTATTCCTCCGATTCTCTTCCTTTACCCAAATAGGCTTTTATGTTCGCCATTAGACGATACGTTAAGAGTAATTGCTGAAAGTTATCGGGTGCGGTTAACTTCAGAACCTCGTCTGATAATTTTTCCGCCCCTTTATAATCTCCGTCCTGCATTAACACGTTACTTAAATTATGCTTATACATTAAAGCTCCTTGAGTATCTCCGGCTCGTTGCGACAATTCAATCGCTTTCAGGTAATACATTCTACCTTCTTTCGTATGACCTAAGAGACGATGCATATACCCCATGTTGTTGTATACCGCAGCAACCGTTAAAGTATCACCGTATTGATAATAGGTTTTAATTACTTCGTCGAGTAATTGAAAGGCCAATCCGGATTGATTATGCTTAATGTAATAAGAAGCTAAAGCCGTTTTTGCATTTGCGGCACCATAATCATCACCTACCTCGTTGCACAATTTCAAAGATTTTTCCCCATACATCTTTACCATGTCGAGTTGATTAAACTTTTCATAGAGCTGACTAATGTTATTATATAACAAAGCCATTTTTGGTTTATCATTAAGTTTTTCAAAAATGCTAAGTGCTTCCAGCGTTGTACTTAATGCATTCTTCAAATCGCCGGATTCGGTATACACAGCTCCCATTTTTGCCAAGGAAGAACCCACCAAATCAATTCGGTTTAATGCCTTACGTATTTGCAAAGCTTTTTTATTATACACGAGTGAGGAATCGAACATACTCAACTTAAAAAAAGCGATGGCAATATCATTACAAGCTTGTGCTTTGTAAACAGGTTTTAATTGGGATGCTAATTGCATTTCACGATAACCGATCGTTTTCGCTTTGTTTGGATCAACCATACTGTATATCCAATTTAGATCGGAGAGTGCCTGGAACTTTATGGTATCATGAGAAGTGCCTTCGGCGATCTTGTTTAAAGAATCAATTTGATGTTGGTCTGCCTGAGAGTAAACAGTAAACCCCAATGAGAAAAACAGTAAACAAAAAAGCCACACCTTATTCATAGAATAAAAGTATGGCCTTGATTGTTGTTTGGAAATACCCAGTAGCCCTTATTTTAGCAGTTTATTAACTAAATGCCAATTTTCGAATTCACTATTTTTAAAATCTCTGCCTCCAGAGCAATGGTTTGCTCTTCAATTTTTTTACCTTTTGCTACGACGTCATTCACATAATTTTTATCATCGTAACCCGCGGCATTAATACGAACATTCATAAACGCACCCATCACCGCGCTTCGCGCACATAAAGCTCCCACACCGGCATCACTCACTGAATTTGGATTTCCGATTTCTGCCATTGCTTTAATCACTTGCATGCTTTCAAAACTCATTTGCATGACTTTAAATGGAATTTCAATGGCAAATCTTGTTGCATCCTGAATAGCCTGTGTTCGGATTTTCTTTTCTTCATCCGTTCCTTTTGGTAAACCAAAGGCTGTCATTATCATATTAAACGCCGCTGTATCCTGATCTACCAAGCGTACTAATTCATCCTTGTAATAATTCCCTTTCTCAGCCCAATTACTAAATTCCTCCCAACGATCGTCCCAACCCTTTTTATGAGAACTCAAGTTAGCAACCATGGTCGCTAATGAAGCGCCTAAACTTCCGACATAAGCAGAAATAGAACCTCCCCCCGGCGCCGGGCTTTCACTTGCGGTCTCATCAGCAAAACCAACAAGTGTCATACTCACTAATTTACTATCCGCTTTCTCCTTTAATAAATATTCGATGATACGCTCTTCAGGTTTAAACGGAGCCAGTTCCTCCAAACCCATCGACTTAATAGCAATTTTAATTAATTCCTTTTCACTAACACCTACCGAACGGTTTTGTTTGCGCAGAAAATATTTCCCTGCATCCAACATAGCTTTTAAAGGAATCAATCCAACCAATTCTGAACCTGTAACACGAATTCCTCTTTCATTCGCTTTTTTACACACTTCATCAAAAGCAATATGCACCGGAGTAATATTGATGTTAGTTAAGTTCATTGAAATCTGCGCAACGCCATACTCTTCGATATACCAACCTATAGCCTTTACACTTTTTAAAGACCCCGGAATCGATTTTGGCGTTCCATCCGGATTAGTAATAATCTTTCCGGTAATTGGATTTCCTTCGCGTAAAACTCGTCCTGCTTCTCGTACATCAAACGCAATTGAGTTAGCTCGGCGTGTTGAAGTTGTATTTAGATTCACATTATAAGCCACTAAAAAATCGCGGGCACCAATAACCGTAGCACCACGCTTGGCATCAAATTCAGCAGGACCAAAATCAGGTTTCCACTCCGGTAATTTTATTTTCTTAAAAAATCCTTCGTACTCACCTGCGCGTATAACGGAGAGATTATTGCGGCTTTTATTGGATTGAGCAGCTTCATATAAGTAAACCGGGATTTTCAATTCTTCACCAACACGCTTACCTAATTTCTTCGCGTATTCGGCGGTTTCTTCCATGGAGATATTGCTAATAGGAATAAGCGGACAAACATCCGTAGCGCCCATTCGCGGATGTTCGCCTTTGTGTTTACTCATATCAATTAACTCACCGGCTTTTTTAATCGCCAAAAACGCCGCGTTTATAACGGCTTCCGGCTCTCCAACAAATGTAACGACAGTACGATTGGTGGCCTTTCCCGGGTCAACATTCAATAATTTAACACCTTCTACACTTTCAATCTCATTAGTAATCTGTTTAATGATATTCATATCGCGCCCCTCAGAAAAATTCGGAACGCACTCGATTAATTTTTTCATCGTTTGGTTGGTTTAATAAGTTCGTTATAGCGCGGACAAGAAACTAAATGATCGTTTACCATTCCTGCTGCTTGCATATAAGCATAACAAATGGTAGTGCCGCAAAATTTAAATCCACGTTTTTTCATATCAGCTGCCATTTTATCCGACTCAGGTGTAGACGCCGGAATTTCGTAGCTGAACTTATGTTTATTGATAATTGGTTTATAGTTTACAAATTGCCAGATGTAGCGGTTAAAGGAACCGAATTCCTTTTGCACTTCCATAAACAATTTCGCATTAGAAATGGCCGCTTCAACTTTCAATTTATTTTTAATAATACCATCATCTTTCATCAAGCGGGCAACATCTTTTTTCGTAAAAGCTGCTACCTTTTTGTAATTGAAATTGGCAAAAGCCTTTTTGAATCCCTTACGGCGGTGTAAAATAGTTTTCCAGCTTAATCCCGCCTGAAAGCTATCTAAAATAAGATATTCGAAATGTAATTTATCGTTTAAAACCGGCACGCCCCACTCTGTATCGTGGTATTTTTGCATCTGGTCGTCGCCTGTTGGCCAATCACACATTTTAAATGGTTTTGATAGCCAAATTTAATGGTTTTTTAA
>CAYQDP010000205.1:0-5297 GCA_964416235.1 uncultured Flavobacteriaceae bacterium
AACCAGGGCAATCCTGTATAAGCTGGATTTATTGAGTTGTGCCACTTCAAATTCCAGCGCTTTGATAAGCCCGTTATTCAAAATAATTTCAGAACTCATACTGCGGCTGATATCGCTCAGGTCATTTATGGCTTCGCTGATCAAAGAAACAGCATCATGCAGGCGTTCAGATGTGTTTTTACTATCATTCAGGTTTACCGTATTCAGTTGCAATTTAGCCAGGGTAAGTTTTTGTCCAATATTATCATGTATTTCCCGGGATATATTTTCAAAGGTTTGTTCCTGTATTTCAACTTGAGATTGAAGCATACTTGTCTCATGTTCAATTTTCAACTCCTCCATTTCTTTGTCTTTGCTTTTCTCTAAATCCGAATAGAAATAATATTCGAAAGTTGAAATATACAATTGACGCGCGATGGTGTGCGCAAAATCACCATTAGGTTGTTCTGTAATTAAATGATTAAAATATTTTGGCTCAGGACGACGATACGCTAAATCATCTTCTGTTTTACCACTGCCTTCCACTTCTGCGGCATACTTTAATAATGCTTGAGCGCGGCCAATCATATCTAAAGACATATTGGTTAATGCTAAATCCTCCTCGATAAACGGCGCGCGACTGCACCATTCTGATAAACGATGTCCAAGTATTAAGGCATTATCCCCTAATCTTAAACAATATTGAAATAAAGCTTCTTTCTGTGTCATAATACTGAGTTTAAATATTTTTTGCGCCTTCAGGCATTACGTAAAATGTTGGGTGACGATAAACTTTATCATTTGATGGATCAAACAACATTTCATTATCATCAGGATTGGATGCAACAATGTTTTTTGAAGGTAATAACCAAATACTGGTACCTTCACCTCTTCTGGTGTAGGTATCACGCGCATTCTGCATTGCCATTTTAGCATCTGAAGCGTGTACGCTGCCCGCGTGCACATATGGGAGACCCGATTTACTTTGAATAAATACTTCCCATAAATCTAATTGTGTGTCTTTTGCCATTGTAATGTGTATTAAGCTATTTCTAATTGTTTTGCTAATCTTTTCTTTTTATACGCCTCAGCTGCTTCACGTACCCAAGCACCTTCGTTATGGTATTTAATATGATGCTCCATTCTTTGCTTGTTACATGGACCATTACCATTGATTACGCGATGAAACTCATCCCAGTTAATTTTACCAATATCATAATGACCTGTCTTTTCATTAAACTTTAAATCTTTATCCGGAATAGTCAGGCCAATTATCTCGGCTTGTTGCACAGTTTTATCAATGAATTTTTGACGCAATTCATCATTTGTTTCGCGTTTGATTTTCCATTTAACTGCATCGCTTGAATGAGGAGAGTCTGTATCGTGCGGACCAAACATCATTAATGCAGGCCACCACCAACGGTTCATAGCATCTTGTGCCATCTCGCGTTGTTCTTTAGTTCCCTTCATCATGTTCGCCATGATTTCATAACCTTGACGTTGATGAAAACTTTCCTCCTTACAAATACGTACCATTGCCCTACTGTACGGACCGTAAGATGTGCGTTGTAAAGAAACCTGATTAACGATAGCAGCACCGTCTACCAACCATCCAATAGCTCCAATATCTGCCCAGTTTAATGCAGGATAATTAAAAATATTCGAATATTTTGCTTTACCTGAATGTAATTGATCAATCAATTCAACGCGCGAAATACCTAATGTTTCAGCTGCCGAATAAAGATAAAGACCATGTCCGCCTTCATCTTGTATTTTAGCTAAAAGAATTTGTTTAGAACGCAAACTTGGTGCACGTGTAATCCAGTTTCCCTCGGGTTGCATACCAATTACCTCAGAATGCGCATGCTGAGAAATCTGACGTATTAAATGTTTGCGATAGCCATCAGGCATATAATCTTTTGCTTCAATATATTCGCCATTATCAATTCTTAATTGAAAATGCTGATTGGTGTGCTCATTATGCATCTGTAATTTTTTTGTAAATATATTTTTAGATACCTTTTCTAGACATGACTTAAGTCACAAAGCCTTAAAGCCTGACAAATATCATAATTGAGTGTAACCTTAGTCACATATAAGACTATCGAGAAATCTGAATTTTGCTTGCACATTTAAATTTCATCCTATGAAAAAGAATATGGGAAACATGGACCGCATGATCCGATTGATTTTAGCGGCCGTATTATTGATTGTAGTTTTTGCTACTAATCTAACAGATGGCGTTTTAAGCTATGTATTGCTTGGTGTTTCAGCTACTTTCATTCTCACCAGCCTGATTAGTTTTTGTCCGCTTTATCCCTTACTTGGAATTAACACTTGCCCGAGAGAAGAAAAGAAAGCTTAATTTTTATTTAAGTAATGTGCAAGGTTGTTTCCCATACTGAAACAAGCTTGTAAAAGATACCCTCCGGTAGGCGCATCCCAATCGAGCATTTCCCCAATTACAAAATGATTGGGGATTTTTTTTAACTGGTAATGATCATCAATCTCTTTTAATGAAACTCCGCCAACGGTAGAAATAGCTTCGTCAATTGGTGCAAGTCCAGTCACTTCAATTGGCAGGGTTTTAATTTTAGCGGCAAGCATCTTGTTATCCGTAAAATTTTCTTTTGACAAAAGTGCTTTTAATAAAAGTGTTTTTGTTTCACCCAAATTCATATCTTTCTCCAGGTAACGGGTTAGTGAAACATTTTTTCGATTCGCCAATTTCAGTCTGATTTCTTCTAAGGTGTTTTGTGGTTTTAAATCGATGAGTAATTCCGCTTTGTTTTTTTCAGATAATTGTTTTCTTATTTCATAACCTAAAGGATACACACCACTACCTTCAATTCCTAAAGAAGTAATAACAGCCTCTCCCGCATGGGATGTGACACCTGATTTGAACTGACAGTTTTTTAAAGCCTTGCCTTCAAGTTTTTCGATAATACCGGAAGGCCAATTAATTTTGTATCCGCAATTAGATGCTTCAAACGGTAAACAAGTAATCCCGCGTTTCATAAAATAATCCAGCCAGGTACCATCAGAACCTGTTATTTTCCAACTCGCGCCGCCTAATGCAAATACTACAATATCAGAGTTCACATTCTTTATTTGATTCTTGCTTTCAAATATTAACGAATTATCATTAGCGAATCCCACCCACTTATAACCGGTACAAACAGTCACTTTGTTATTTTCAATCGCATTTAAAATAGAATTGAGCACTTCAATCGGTTTAGTTCCTTTTACAGGAAAAATACGATTGCTTGTTCCGGCATAGGTATCAATACCTAACTCCTTTAGCCATTTTTGTAAATCAACATTTGAAAAATCACTCACCGCTTGCTTTAAAAAATAATTGGGGTGGTAACGACCAACAAAAACTTCTAACTCCTCACGATGGGTTAAATTAAAACCTCCTTTACCTGCTACCAAAAATTTCCGGCCCAAAGCATTATTCTTTTCATAGATAGATACAGTAAATTTTTTGCTATCGAGCTTAGCAGCCAGCATCATAGCTGCCGGACCTCCTCCTATTATACTCACACTTTTTTTCATAACATCCTATTTCTTCTTTAAAATTGCATATAATTCGCTCTCTTTTCTATGAATGGAATCATTGACATTTGACTTTTAATTTACTACATTTGCTTATCTATGAAAAAGGTATTTAGTTTGATTTTGATTTTGCAGTTCTTCACCAACCATGAAGCCTTTGCCGAATTACTAAAAATTCCTTTTTTATTTCACCATTATAACGAAACAGCTTCTCATCATCATGATTTCGCTGATTTCATTAAAGACCATTACACCGACAATCATCACGCCAACAGCGATCACGATCACGGCAAATTACCTTTTAAGCATTCTAACGACGGATGTTCCAATCATCCGAGCCCGAATATTTCAGTGGTGATTACTCATGAACATCATTACACCATTAAACCTTTGGTGTTCCATTCACAAAAAATGTCACACAGTAACGAAAGCATTTATAATTCTTTCGTAGGTTCCATCTGGCAACCGCCTAAACTAGCTTAATTACATCGTGTTTTTGTATAACGGCAGCGTTATACCGTACTCATTCGTTTAAATTAATTAAGCAACATTTATGCTGAATAAAATAATTGCGTTCTCAGTCAAGAACAAACTCATCATTGGACTTTTCACTCTAATTCTAATTACCCTCGGGATTTATGAATTAAGGAAACTTCCTATCGACGCCGTGCCTGACATCACCAACAATCAGGTTCAGGTAATTACGGTTGCACCTTCTTATGGCGCAACTGATATCGAGCGTCTCATCACCTTTCCGATAGAACAGGCGAATAACAATTTACCCGGACTCATCGAAATCCGGAGTTTCTCGCGGTTTGGTCTATCTCTCGTTACCATCGTGTTTGAAGACGATATTGATATCTATTGGGCAAGACAACAAGTTGCAGAACGCCTGCAAAAAGTAAAAGATCAAATACCTAAAGGAATTGGATCACCTGAACTCGGACCGGTTACTACCGGATTAGGCGAAATATACCAATATGTGGTGAGGGCTGCCGACAGTTATGAAGGTAAGTTCTCCGATATGGAGCTACGCACCATTCAGGATTGGATCGTTCGTCGCCAGTTACTCGGCGTAAAAGGTGTTGCTGAAGTGAGCAGCTTTGGAGGGAAACTAAAACAATATGAAATCGCCGTTGATCCGAATAAACTTAATGCTTACAACATTACCATTAACGATGTATTCAATGCTTTAGAAAGCAACAACGAAAACACGGGAGGTGCTTATATAGAAAAAGGGCCTACCGTTTTATACATACGCACCGAAGGATTAATCAGCAACATCGATAACATTAAAAACATAGCGGTGAAATCCAACGAGGACGGCACACCCTTATTTATTAAAGATATTGCTGAAGTACGTTTTGGTTACTCTACACGATTTGGCGCGATGTGCTATAATGACAAAGGTGAAGTTGCCGGCGCTGTTGTCATGATGTTGAAAGGCGAGAATAGCAATGAAGTAATTGAAAACATCAAAACAAGGATTGCGCAAATCCAAAAAACATTACCTGAAGGCGTGGTGATTGAACCTTTCTTAGACCGCACCAAAATGGTGAACAACGCGATTGGCACGGTGGAAAAGAATTTATTGGAAGGAGCACTCATCGTTGTATTCATTCTTGTTTTATTCCTCGGTAATTTGCGCGCGGGATTACTAGTGGCCTCCGTTATCCCCTTAGCGATGTTATTCGCCATTATCATGATGAATTTATTTGGCGTAAGCTGTAACCTGATGAGCTTAGGCGCGCTTGATTTCG
>CAYQDP010000206.1:0-5296 GCA_964416235.1 uncultured Flavobacteriaceae bacterium
GGGTGCGCAGGAATACTTCTCCGTTACATTAGAAAATGCATGGAATGTATTTAGAGAGGCTTATCATTCAGTGAGTGGGGTTTGTCGAACGGTTCGCGGGCCAAGCATGTCGTGTCATCCCGGAAAGGTTCAGGTTCTTGGCATAACTAAATTGAATCAAAAGAAATATTTTGTTTTAAGAATGTTGCAGGGTCGCAAACCGGATTGGGTAGCACGTCCGTTTTTTGCCGAATATGACAAAAATGCAATTTGGATGAGCGACTTAAAACCAGCATTTGGAGAGAAATATTTTTTCTTTGAGAATGAGTCTGCTGAATTTTTAACTGAGAATGATGAAACAAAATCCCAAGAGGAGGCCGCCTGATTTTTTAGTGTTATATTTGAGTCGATAAAGATGTCATTATGATAAATTTTCGACTTAATGAACTTAAAGAGGCATAATATTATAGAAAAGTTGATTAACTGGATTCACGAGAAGACCAGCGAAAAGCAGTTTCTGATATTTGCCAGTATTTTAGTTGGATTAAGCGCCGGTTTAGCCGCAGTGATTTTAAAACTATTTGTTTTTGCTATTAAGAAATATCTCGTTGAAGATTATCTTTTAAAGATTGATTTTAAGTATGCGTATCTGTTGTTGCCACTAATAGGTATAGGGTTAACAATAATTATTATCTCTTACTTTTTTCGGAATCAAATTTATAAGGGCGCTTCCTACATTTTATATGCAATAGCAAAACGCAGCAGTTTCTTGCCCTTTCATCAGATGTATTCTCATATAATAACAAGCGGATTAACAATTGGCTTTGGTGGTTCGGCAGGATTGGAGTCACCAATTGTTAGTACAGGCTCTGCAATTGGATCAAATTTTGCGCGTACCTATAAATTAAGTTACAAGGATCGCACCATGTTGCTTGCCGCAGGCGCTGCAGGCGGAATTGCAGGTGCGTTCAATGCACCTATCGCAGGATTACTTTTTGCAATCGAAGTGATTCTCGTCGACATAAGCATTAGTGCCTTTATACCTCTTTTAATTGCAAGTGCATCCGGGGCTTTGTTAGCTAAAATAATCTTGCATGAAAATAATTTATTGTTTTTTAAGTTAAAGCAGCCATTTGATTATTATAATGTTCCATTTTATATAATTCTAGGTTTGCTTTCCGGCATAATATCACTATACTATGTTAGCTTTTTTGAAAAGGTAGATCATTTCTTCAGTAAAATAAATTCAAAGTTTGTGAAATGGGTAATCGGAAGTGCTTCGCTAATTGTGCTATTTGCGCTTTTTCCTTCTCTGTTTGGCGAAGGATATGAAAGTATTAAAGCTTTATCTGAAATGAATGTTGAAGAGCTATTTAAGGATAGTGTTTTGTTTGAATCTATAAATAACCAATGGATTGTTTTGATATTCATACTTTCGGTAATGTTGCTTAAGTCTGTTGCAGCAGCTATTACCTTGGGAAGTGGAGGTAATGGAGGTAACTTCGCGCCATCATTGTTTGTAGGAGCGTATCTAGGCTTTGCTTTCGCGTTTTTACTTCGACTGCTTGGATTTTCTAATACGCCCATCGCCAATTTTACAATAGTAGCAATGGCAGGTATTTTGAGCGGTGTTTTTCATGCCCCGTTAACCGGCATTTTTTTGATTGCAGAGATTACAGGTGGATATGAGTTAATCATTCCATTAATGCTTGTGTCATCCTTTAGCTATATCATTGTAAAATATTTCCAGCCGGATTCTTTAGAGATTAAACGATTAAAAAGAATGGGAGCAATTGTATCGGAGGATAAGGATGTAAGTATCTTAAGTAAGATTTCAATTAAGGAAATTATTGAAACTGATTTTTCACCTATTCATTTCAAATTAACACTTCGGGAAATTGTTGAAATAATTAAACATTCTAAACGTAATACTTTTCCCGTAGTGAAGAAAAACACTAAGTTTATAGGGATCATATATCTTGATAATATCCGCGAAGAAATGTTTAATGCCGAGTTATACGATAAAATAATAGCTAAAGAAATGATGCAGAAGCCTGCAACGGTTATTGATTTAAATGAAGATATTTTTTCTATAATGAAGAAGTTTGAAGAATCCGGGCAGTGGAATTTACCGGTTGTAGAGAATGGATTGTATGTTGGCTTCCTTTCTAAATCAAGTATTTTAGATAAATACAGAAATCAACTATTGGCTATGGCTTAATTACCTCTAATATGTTATCTTAGCAATTCAAATAAGGATGTGTAACAATTGTAACCAACAAACGCTAAATCATACGCGAACTTTGTGCCCATAAAACAAAAACATGGAAATTTTTGGTTACATATCTTCAATTATTATCGGAATATCTTTAGGCTTAATTGGTGGCGGTGGTTCTATTCTTACAGTACCCGTATTAGTTTACTTGTTCGGCGTTGAACCCATGATGGCAACAGCCTATTCATTATTTATTGTTGGAACCAGTAGTTTAGTTGGTGCTTTCCCAAAATACAAGCAAGGATTAATTAGTCTCAAAACAGCAATTGTTTTTGGTATTCCGTCCATTATTTCTGTTTTCGCTACTCGTAAATTTATTGTTCCTGCAATTCCTGCGGAAGTTTTCACGCTCGGTGGTTTTGTGGTTACCAAGTCAATTTTAATGATGATTCTTTTCGCCATTCTGATGGTGGCGGCATCCGTTTCCATGATTCGTGAGAAGAAGAATAAAGCGAATGGCGAAGAAGCGGCAGAGCAAAAATTTAATTACCCTATGATTGTTTTGGAAGGAACCATCGTTGGGGTATTAACCGGATTAGTTGGTGCAGGTGGAGGTTTTTTAATCATTCCTGCATTAGTAATGCTAAGTAAACTCCCAATGAAAATGGCAGTAGGTACTTCTTTACTCATCATTGCTGCAAAATCTTTAATAGGTTTTATCGGCGATTTATCTACTAATGCCGCTAACATGAATTGGATGTTATTGATTTCGGTAACTGCTTTAGCTATTGGTGGAATTTTTATAGGCAACGCTCTCTCTAAAAAAATCGATGGCAACAAACTCAAAAAGGGGTTTGGTTGGTTTGTGTTGATAATGGGAATCTACATTATCGTTAACGAATTATTTCTGAAAACCGGCGGCGGCCACTAATGTAACTCTTGTTACATTTTAATTTCGCTTGTAACTACTGTTACACTCCTTGGCATTTTGTCACTGTAACTTTGTATCATAAAATTTAACCAAATAATAACCAATAAATAAAACAAACAACAATATGAAAGTAGAACAAATATATACCGGATGTTTGGCACAAGGTGCCTACTACATCACTTCAAACGGTGAAGCGGCAATTATTGATCCCTTACGCGAAGTGCAACCTTACATCGATTGCGCTGCGAAAGATGGTGTAAAAATCAAATACATATTCGAAACGCATTTTCATGCCGATTTCGTTTCAGGTCATTTGGATTTAAGTAAAAAAACAAATGCACCGATTGTATACGGACCAACTGCAAAACCGGAGTTTGAATCCATCATTGCCCGGGATGGTGAAGAGTTTAAATTAGGTAATGTAACCATTAAGGTATTACATACTCCGGGTCACACCATGGAGAGTTCTTGTTTTTTGTTAAGAGATGAAAACGGAAAAGATACTGCGTTGTTTAGTGGAGACACCTTGTTTTTAGGTGATGTTGGTCGCCCTGATTTGGCACAAAAAGCTGCATCAATGACGCAAGAAGAATTAGCGGGCTTATTGTATGAATCTTTAACTAAAAAGATTATGCCTTTGTCGAATGATATCACTGTCTATCCTGCGCACGGTGCCGGAAGTGCTTGCGGTAAAAACATGATGAAAGAAACCGTTGATACTTTAGGTAATCAAAAGAAAATGAATTATGCATTAAATCAACCAAGCAAAGAAGCCTTTATTAAAGCGGTAACAGATGGTTTATTACCTCCTCCGGCTTATTTTCCAATGAATGTTGCGATGAATAAGAAAGGCTACGAGAGTTTTGATAAAGTATTGAGTATGGGTATGCGTGCTTTAAGTCCGGATGCTTTTGAAACTGCAGCAGAAGTTACCGATGCTTTAGTACTAGATACTCGTCCTGCTGCTGATTTCGCAAAAGGGTTTATTCCTCGCTCTATCAGTATTGGTATAAATGGTGATTTTGCTCCTTGGGTTGGCGCATTAATTAAAGATGTAAAGCAACCATTGTTATTGATAACTCCTGTTGGAATGGAAGAAGAAGTAGTAACTCGTTTAAGTCGTGTTGGTTTTGATAATGTAATCGGACATATAGAAGGCGGATTTGAAGCTTGGAAGACGAATGGCAAGGAAATAGACACTGTTAATCGTATTCCTGCAACGCAGTTTGCTAAAGAGTTTGATGTAAAAGCCGGAAATGTTATTGATGTACGTCGTGAAAGCGAATACCGCGCAGAGCATGTTGAAGAGGCATATAACAAACCATTAGATCAAATCAATAGTTGGTTTGCTGAAATCGACAGCAATAAACCGTTTTACATTCATTGTGCGGGCGGGTATCGCAGTATGATTGCAGCAAGTATTTTAAAATCACGTGGTATCCACAATTTTAAAGAAATAGAAGGTGGATTTAAAGCAATTGCTGAATCAGGTGTGCCAAAAACGGATTATGTATGTCAAAGTAAATTACAAAAATAAAATTAAAGCGATGAAATTATTGAATGGAAAATGGGCGCTGATGTTAACGATGGTGTTTTCATTCATTGTATTAACAAACTGTCAGTCGCAAACAGAAAACAAACAAAAAGTTGAACCCAAAAAAGAAAATATCATGAAAAATAGTAAAGAAATAATCGTAGATGTAAGAACCGAGGAAGAATTCGAAATGGATGGTCATGCCGAAGGTTCTGTAAATTATCCTTTAGATCAGATTCAAAATAAAATCGAAGATTTAAAGAAATACGATCATGTCATTTTAGTATGCCGTAGCGGAAATCGTGCAGGCATTGCAAAAAACATTCTCGAACAAGCAGGCATAAAAAATGTCGAAAACATGGGGCCTTGGCAGAATGCGGTTGGGGTGGTTAAGTAATTAGTTGTTAGTGTTTTGAGGCGTAATGTGACAAATGTTACATTGCGCCTTTTTTATTCTCCTTATTTTAGTTTTATATTCAACTTATCATGAAAAAAGTACTATTCTTCTTGCTCTGTAATACTGGTCTATTTACTTCAATTTTTTCACAGACATTTACAAATTCTCTGGCTATTCCTTCTGTTTTAACAGGTACAAATATTAATCTCTCCATTCATACAGGAACTGTCTCTTTTTATC
>CAYQDP010000207.1:0-5277 GCA_964416235.1 uncultured Flavobacteriaceae bacterium
GAAATGAAACAAAGTTTTGTCTTTAACCGTTTCATGTTTTACTGAAAAGTTCACATAACCGGCATTCACCCAAATTACTCCCCAATTGTAAAATACATCATACTCTAAAACTTCACCTCCTGTGAATGCTTTTATTTTAGGCGAAAGATTTTGTGACTGGGATTTGTGATGAAGGAATAAGGCCGACAAAAACAGAATAACATATTTTTCCCAGCCTTTCATTAATTTATTTAATCGTCTTTACGGGTTTCACATCACCGAAAATAATTGAAACGTTTTGTTTGTCCTTAATCAACTCAACCTTTTCTTTTTCAATTTCTAACTGACGTAATTCTAAATAATCGCTGATGCTCATGCCCATTTGTTGCTTGTAAGCTTCGTCGGCAATGGCTTTATTTATTTCTGCTTGCTTACGAGATAACTCAGCTTTTGCGCGCGCTTCTTGTGTTAAAATACTTTGATTTTGCGCAGCGGTTTTTTGTGTTTCCACTAATACTTCATCCGGCGGAGTAGCAGCACCAATGGTTACTTGCATAATTTCAACCGGAATCTTTATAGCTTTAAAATAAGTTTCCATGCTTTTAAATAATTTTTCATCAATAGCAGTTAAGATTTCTCGACTACTAATTAAATCTTGCATTTTGTATGCACTTACTACATCGCGTACCAATGATCTGAATTTTGGAGAAACGTTATGTTCATACCAATCGGCACCAAAGTTTTTATATAAATCAGGTGTGCTGCCTTTATGTATACGCAGTGTTAAATGCGTTTCAAAGTCTAAGGGAACATTATCATCAGAAATCAGATTTTCAAATTTCTCTGCATAGGCAACAGGGGTAATTTTGAAAATCACATCATCAGTAGTAGCGGCTACCATGATTCGTCCTGAACTTACTGGTGTTTCATCCACACCACCATGACCAAAGAAAAAAGGTTTCATAATTAATACAGCTTCTTCATCACCGTTTACACTTACATAACTGCACGATGACATGCCAATAATGGTAACTATGAAAATTAATCCCCCGATTTTTAATCCTCTTAAAATTCGGCTACCTACACTTGTGTTTCTGTTATTCAATTGATTCATGTTTGTTTTATTTAAGCATTTCTAAAAAATCATCTTCATTTAAAATCTTTACACCTAAACTCTCCGCTTTCTTTAATTTTTCAGGGCCCATATTATCACCCGCCAACACAAAACTTGTTTTCTTGGAGATGGAACCTGAATTCTTGCCTCCGTTTCTTTCAATCATGTCTTTGTATTCATCGCGACTATGTTTGCTAAATACACCGCTGATAACAATGGTTAAGTCTTTTAGTTTATCGCTTCCCGGTTGCACATCCTCTTCATTTATTTCAAACTGCAAACCGCTTTGTTTTAACCGTTCAATTATTTCTTTGTTATCGTTGTTTGAAAAGAAGTCAAGAATGCTGTCCGCAATTGTTTCGCCAACTTCATCAATCTCTGCCAATTGTTCTTTATTGAAAGAAGAGAGTGTGTCAATGTTCTTTACTTTCCGTGCAATTTTTTTTGCGGTCGTTTCTCCAACATGTCTGATACCAATGGCAAACAAAACACGTTCAAAAGGCACTTCCTTACTTTTTTCAATACGGGCAATTAAATTCTGAGCACTTTTCTCTGCCATTCTTTCCAATGGTAAGAGTTGTTGTTTCTTTAAATCATAAATATCCGCAATATTTCTCAAAAGTCCGGCTTCATATAATTGTTCAATCGTTTCTCCACCTAAGCTGTCAATGTTCATAGCCTTACGGGATACAAAATGTTCCATTTTACCTTTTACTTGTGGCGGACATCCATTTTCGTTCGGACAATAATGCAAGGCTTCACCTTCATGGCGGATGAGTTCCGTATTGCACTCCGGACAATGTGTTATATATTTTGTTTTAGGTAAATGCTCCGGACGTTTAGTTAAATCAACACCAATAATTTTTGGAATGATCTCTCCTCCTTTTTCTACAAAAACAAAATCGCCCTCACGTACATCCAGTTTCTCAATAATATCGGCATTATGCAATGAAGCCCGCTTTACGGTTGTTCCGGCTAATAAAACCGGTTTCAAATTTGCGACAGGCGTGATAGCACCGGTTCTTCCAACCTGATAAGTTATTTTTTCTAACTGTGTACTTACTTGCTCTGCTTTAAATTTGTAAGCGATTGCCCAACGAGGTGATTTTGCTGTAAAGCCCAGATGTTGTTGCTGCTTGTAATCATTTACTTTAATTACAATTCCATCGATATCGTAAGGTAACTGATGACGGGCTTTATCCCAATGTTCTATGTATTTTAATGCCTCGTTAATGCCATGACATACTTTGGTGTGCTCCGATACTTTAAATCCCCAACTTTTTGCAGCCTCTAAATTCTCTGAATGTTTTTGATGTGGAACTTGTTCTCCTAATAAGAAATACAAAAAGCAATCAAGTTTTCTTTTCGCCACAACTTTCGAATCCTGCATTTTCATGGTGCCTGAGGCAGCGTTACGCGGATTAGCTAGAGGCGTTTCACCGATTTCTTCGCGTTCTCTATTAATTTGGTCGAAAGCCTTTCTTGGTAAAAATATTTCTCCGCGTATTTCAAATTCATTGGGGAAATGACCTTTTAACTTTAAAGGAATCGAGCGTATCGTTTTTGCATTGGTTGTTACGTCGTCACCCTGAACGCCATCACCACGTGTTACTGCTTGTTGTAATTGACCGTTTATATAAGTGAGTCCAATGGATAAACCATCGAATTTTAGTTCGCATACATAATCAACGGCTCCGCCAAATAAATCGTTACTTAATCCTAAACCATCGCGCACACGACGATCAAAATCCTCCATGTCTTCGGTACTGTAACTATTACTCAAAGAAAGCATAGGATATTTATGCTTTACACTTTTAAATTCTTTGGTAATTTGTCCGCCCACACGTTGTGTAGGTGAATCGGAGAGAGCGAACTCAGGATGCTCTTTTTCGAGTTTAATGAGTTCTTCCAACATCATGTCGAATTCAAAGTCGCTGATAGTTGGTTTATCCAGCACATAATAATTATAGTTATGAGCCTCAATATCCTTCGAAAGCTCTGCTATTCTCGTCTTAATCGCCTCTTTACTCATAATTTAGATGATTTAACAAATTTGTGAAAAACGTACCTAAAAAATGACGAAATTTGTAATAAGAAGTTAACACTATTAAAGCATTAAAAAAATATCTTTTCGGACTAATGGTTGCAGTTTATGTAACTACGGCTATTGGTATTCCTGTTTACATGCACTATTGTGGCGGCGAATTGGAAACCGTAAGTTTTTTAGTGAAGGATAACACATGTTGTGGGGAGGAAGAAGAGGAAATGCCTTCGGGTTGTTGCGATAATGAGAATACGTTTGCGCGTTATGCCCCTGATTTTACAGCCAAAAAGATTAATGCATGTTCCGAAATTCAGATTCCGACATTGGATTTAATTTTTACCACAACGTATACTTTAAATGATTTAAATTTATATACAGCATTTGTTTCAACGGATACTAATATACCACCTCCTAAGCTCTTGCAGAGCGATATTATAAAGACTTCCGTCCTCAGAATTTAATGGTGAGCTGATTCCTTTCGTCAGTTTATATTTTATTATTTAACCTTTAAATCAAATTAACATGAAAAATTTATTTTTATTGATTGGATTGTTTTTATCCGTTAATGTATTTAGTCAAACCAAATCAACTCAAACCGTAACATTTTCCGTAAAGGGCAATTGCGAACAATGTAAAGAACGTATCGAAAACGCCGCCGATATAAAAGGTGTAAAAGTTTGCACCTGGGAGGAAAAAACACAGGTTGCTACCGTTGTTTACAGTCCGGATAAAGTTAGTCCTGATCAAATTAAACAAGCCATTGCAAAAGCAGGTCATGATGTGGGCGATATAAAATCAACCGATGTAGCTTACAAAAAGCCGCCTAAATGCTGCCAATACCGCGATAATAAATGTGAGGATAAGAAATAATTCATTCGTTTAAAATGAAAAAATTATTCCTTTTCCTTATTGGAATTGGTTGTTCGTTTTTCATCTCGGCCCAAGTTAAAGGCCGAGTCATTGAACTCGATGCCAAAAAGAAACCTGTGGGATTACCTAATGCTATTATTCAGGTTAAGCGCGGTGAAATTGCCATGACAGATACAGCAGGCTATTTTCAATTGATACATGCAATCAAAGGTGACACTGTTTTGTTTTCACTAACAGGTTATAAAACCGAAGGTGTAATTGTGAAAGATGATAGTAAGCCGATAACCGTTATCTTAACCAGTGGCGTAAACCTCTCTGAAGTTGAAATTGAATACATCAGTAGTGGCACCGAAATTTCTTACCTCAATCCAATTAAAACTGAAATTTTAACGGAGCGTTCTCTCATGAAAGCGGCTTGCTGTAATTTGTCGGAAAGCTTTGAAACCAATCCGAGTATTGACGTTAATTTTGCTGATGCCGTTAGCGGTACTAAACAAATTCAAATGCTGGGTTTATCCGGACAATACGCGCAAATTACCAAGGAAAACATGCCCTATATGCGTGGATTAGCTAACAGTTATGGATTAACTTTTATTCCCGGTACATGGATTAAATCTATTCAATTAAGCAAGGGTGCCGGTTCAGTTGTAAATGGCTACGAAAGTTTCACCGGTCAAATCAATACTGAGTTACACGATCCGGCAAATGCCGATAAATTAAATTTCAATTCCTATGTTAATCAAAACGGACGTAACGAGTATAATTTGGATTTCGTACAAAAAGTAACAAAACGTTTTTCTACCGGATGGTTGGCACATGCTAGTTTTAATCCCCTTGCTGAGGATCACAATCATGATTTGTTTTTGGATATCCCAACAGGGAGACAGTATAACATCATGAAAAAATACACTTATGAAGGGAAAAAAGGTTTTGAAGCGCGCTTTGGCGGCGGATACATGATTGATGAACGTAAGGGCGGACAATTATCTACCATGCATGCACACAACGATTCTATTCATCCCTATGAAATAGGAATTAATAATGAAAAATGGGAAGTCTACAGCAAAACGGGTTATGTACTTAAAAAACCGGGTACCAGTATGGGATTACAGTTATCCTATTTAAATCACAACCAGAATAATTATTACGGACATAACACTTATAGTGGTTTGCAAAAAACATTTTATGCCAATTATATTTATCAGGGCATCATTAAAACAACAGATAACAGCTTTAAAGTGGGAGCGAGTTATATGGATGATGTAATTGA
>CAYQDP010000208.1:0-5271 GCA_964416235.1 uncultured Flavobacteriaceae bacterium
TCACCGAAATTCCAGGTGTAAGTTGTTGCGCCCGTGCTATTATTTGTAAAAGTTACTGATAAAGGCCCACAACCACTACTCACGTTAGATGTAAAACTTGCAATCGGCAATGGGAAGACCGTTAGTGTTTGTGAAGTTTGGTTTGTACACCCAAAAACATTAGTAGCTGTTAAGCTGATTGTTGGTGTAAAAACAGAAGCTGTTGAATTTACAAATGTAAAACTAGGACTTGTTGCGGTAGAAGTAGCCGTTGGTGTTACACCAAAATTCCAGAGGTAAGAACTTGCACCGGAAGATGCATTGGTGAAGGAAACTGCAAGCGGCGAACATCCTGATATAGGATTCTTGCTGAATGAAGCGGTTGGTAAAACATTAACAGTAAAGGGCAAGGATATGGAATCTTTACAAAACACTGAACTAACAACTAACTTAACCGTATAAGTTCCTGCAGCGGTATAAGTATGAACAGGATTTTGTAATAAAGAATTAAGTGAGCCGTCACCGAAATTCCAATTCCAATTTACAATGGTATTTGTTGCAACCGCGGTTGAGTTATCTGTAAATGTAACAGAGGAATTTAAACATACGTTTGTTGGCGAGAACGCAGCTAACGGAGGCTGATAAACCGTAATGCCTGTTGTTTTTGTATGGACACATGTATTAGCCGCTGTTACGGTTAATGATGCAACATAGTTCCCTATAGATAAATAATTTTGTAAAGGCGGGGTACTCGAAGTAGATGTGTTGCCATTTCCAAAAGCCCAATTATAATTTACTGCTCCTGTTGACACATCAGTAAACAGAACGTTATTTAAGGCAGAGCATCCCACTGTAGGCGAAAATGTAAAATTTGCAGTTGGTTGAGGCACAATATTTACAACTGTTCTTGCCGTATCTGAACAACCACCCGGGAAAAAAGCTACCACCTTAACTGTATAGGTTCCGGGAGATGAATAGGACGTTGTTTGTGTTCCTATTGCTCCCATTACAAATCCACCACCGGCACCAAAATTCCACTGATAAAAAACACCCGGCGTACTTGTATTAGTAAACGTTAATATAGAATTTTGACATAACGTACCGCTTGGTGCGGCAACGCCTGCCGATGTTGCATTTAATAAAGTTACTGAAATCACTTGCTGACTTACCCCACAAACGTTGCTATCACGTAACATAGCAGTGTAGGTTCCGGCAGCCGTATAGGAAACTGAAATTGGAGTTGACGGAGGCCATGATCTCCAGTTATAAACCGAGTCTACTCCCTTACCCCAGTTATTTCCGAAATTCCAGAATTCTTTTCGTTGAAAATTATTTCCCTGAGTAGCGCAATTTTGAGTAGAAGTATTATTGAAAGTGAAAGTATTATTGGGAATACATTTCAAAATAGAAGATGGAGTAATTGAAGCCTGATCTTTCCCAAACACATTAATCGGCGTAATTGTAGAAGTGGAAGGATTACCCATGCTGCAATAATTTTGCGCCTGCAGTGTTACCAAAGTTTGACAGTTTACAGAACCCGTATTGTACAAATGTGAAATAGTTTGTCCGCCATTAGTATAAGTAAATACAGTTGAAGAGCCATCGCCATAATTCCAGGTAAACTTAGTTGTTTTTGAAACATTCGTACTGGCATTTTGAAATTGCAGATTTCCGGGAGCACATACAGTAGAGGTTCCACCAATTGGAATTTGCGCTAACGCATTTACGGCTTGTTCCATCACCACAACTCCAATCATTGTACAACTTAAAGATGGAATATTTAATGTTACAATAAATGTATCCACCGTTGCCGTATAAGTATGCGGAATGGAAGAATTAGCAACGTAGGAAGCTGCGTTGTGTATTGGTGAACCATCGCCCCAATCGATTGTGTAAGCGCTCCATGCTGTTGGTGACTGAAATTGAATGGTGTAGTTATTCCCTGTACAACTAATCCAATAAGGTTTAGAACTAAGATTATTCTGATAGTCGAGTACCTGCGGACACTGCGCTTTAGCTACAATGGCAAATAACACAAACAAAATAACTATAACCTTCTTATGCATTAAGCATTCTTCATTTTAAATATGCAGGTTTATAAGCCGGGTTCTGTTTCTTCTCTTCGCAAGCGAAGAGGTATATCTATCATTTATCTAAGCGACCTACCCATTTCGGTTATCGCCGAAGCGAATAGAGCGGGACACTCTAAAACCGAAACCTATTTGGCCTTTCAACATCCGAGGTTTACCATATGCTGCTATCACTAACAACACATGTGAGCTCTTACCTCACATTTTCACTATCACCGCGGGTTTCCCCGAGGCTACCTGGTCTCTGTGGCACTTTCTGTTATCCTGCATATTGTGCCGGATACCCACGTTTTCACGCGGCGGATCTCCCTGTGTTGCCCGGACTTTCCTCTATGAGTTTTACCTCATAGCGATAGAACAACCTGCATTTAAATTTAGGTATTTTCCTTGAATTGGAGCCCATAAACTTCGTGAAATAATAACAAGCAAAAGCTTATAAGATGTTTACCTGAGTGGCGCCAAAACCGTAGTCTTTGTAGGAGGCATCCTGAAAGGTAACTCCCTTAGTGGATTTCAGGATTTTTTGAATTTCCATTTTTAAACGACCGTTACCAACACCGTGTATAAAAACAAGCTTTTTCATTCCGGCATTCAGGGCCTTATCCAACTCCTTCTCTACCCTTTCCAATTGTATGGAAAGCATCTCATGACTCGATAAACCGGCTACATCATCCACCAATTCTTCAATATGTAAATCAATCTCCTTCTCAAGCTTTTTCAATTGCTCCTTATGTGACTTCGATTCACGAATGTGGGACTTAAATTCCTTGATAGTTTTTAATCGTTGGATATCCTCATTGCTGAGTTCTTGCTCGATGTTTTGTGCCACAATAAATTCATCCTTCAACATAAAGGCATAAACCGGTCGTTTGAACTCGTGATGCTTGATAAGCTGATATTGATTTAGGTTGCTCGGATTAACAAACACAGTTTCAGCAATTGGAATTTGTGCGCGGTAATGTGTATTCTTAAATAAAATACATTCAATTTTTTGGTAAGGATATTCTTTAAAGAATTCGATTTTCACTTGCTTCAGTAAAATTTTCTGGTAAGCCCCAACCTCACCGTGTTTCAGGGTTTGAAAGTACGCATCATCCTTTATAGAATAGGCATACATCAAATTATAGGAAGAAGAATTGAAGAGATAAATTGAATAATCGCTTACTAAAACAGGAAGCTCGTGGTCAGGTTCAATAACAAAATAAACCGCATCCGCTATTCCGCTTTCAGGATTTAAATCGAGGTTATCGGCCTCCGAGCTAATGATTAACTCGGTATGAATGGGCACCAACTCTTTAATGAAATAAGGAATTTCAAATCCGTCGGGCATCTCCACAAAAGCATAATTCTTATCCTTGAAACGAGTTATTGTTCCCTCACCAGTTTCATTCAAAAAACGTACCTTATCGCCTATCCTCAATTTCATACTACAAAGGTAATTCTAAAAATCCGTTTTCACGCGTTGCATAAAAAGAAATACCAGCTTTCATACACAATTGCTTTAGCTCCTTTATGGTTTTGTACCCACACGAACCATCGGCTATGATTTGTCTAATTCCTGTTTTTTGTAAAACATCATTGTTTAGTGCTGTACCATTTTGAACCAGAACATAATTAGGATTTATTAAATGTATTAAGTCCAAATCCCTTTCTGATTTAACAACTAAAAAACGTAATGAATCGACCGCGACATAATTAAAACTGCAACTAACCCGATTAGGATAATTATAGTTGATTTGATTGTTTTTTACATGAAACTCGTAGTCTGAAAGATTGCATGTAGAGTCTATAAGCACCTTCGTTCCATTTTTAAACTCAACAAAATATGCTTTATTTACCTGATATATCGCCAATGCAGAGTGTTGCTTTTTACCAGTGACTTCCAATAAATTAAACGTTTGCCACATTATCACCAAACACAGAACACCTAAAGCCAATTGAAAATTTCGATGGCGCAATAACAAAAACAATAGGACTATTATACCGCTTAAAAATAATACATCTCTAAAATTAAAATCTATCCCTTCTAAATAACCTAATCCGGGTGAATCAGTTAATCCTACAAAAAAATAGACCAATTTGGTAAGCGAATTTATAAGAGTGGCAACCAATGATATTTTTAAAATAAAAAGAACACCTAAAAACATTATTGCAGTGCACAAGGGTATCACCAATAAATTTGAAAAAACAAACCATAAAGGCAGCTGATGAAAAAAACATAAAGTAACAGGAAGTGTAGTGATTTGTGCTGAAATTGAAACGCTGCATAATTGCCAAACTTTCTTAATCACAACATTTTTACCATTATATAATTCAGTAATGAGAGGTTCGAAAATTAATATTCCAAGCAAGGCGAAATAGCTTAATAAAAAACCCACATCAAATAAAACATATGGGTCAAACAAAAGCAATATAAAAGCCGAAACACCCATGATGTTTATTGACGCGTTTGAATAATAATTGTAATAGTATTTACCTATGGCAATTAAGCTAAGCATGATTGCTGCACGCATTATTGGAGGTGAAAAACCGGCTATGAAAACAAAAATCCACAATCCCACTAATAAAATAATTAGTTTAACTATTTTAAATCGATTGTACTTATCAAACCAATTAAGTATAAAAAGTAAAACAGCAAACAATATTCCGGTGTGTAATCCCGACACAGATAAAACGTGTAAGGTTCCTGAATGCGCGAATGAATTAATGGTTTCGCGAGAGATTTCATTATCATATCCGGTTATCAATGCCGAACAGAGTTGAGCTGCCTCCGGACTAAGAATTCCGGAGTTTAAAAAGTCTACCATTTTAAGTTTTACGCCAACACCCCAATATTTCAATCCTCCCGCATATTCATTCAAAAAATTAAGAGAACCTGTATCTACAAAAGTTTGATAGTTGATTCCTTTATTGGCGAGGTAATTTTTATAATTAAACTCATACGGAGTTAAAGGTAAAGGTACATCCGTTATTGTAGAATTAATTTCGAGTTTTCTGCCTGCTATCAGCTTACTTTTATCAATAGGTTTTTTGAAATAAGTCAGTACTTTCCCTGTTGTTTTTTCTTTGCTCATCGATTCAACAACCAATACTGCTTTCACAAAATTTTCCTTTTCGTTTATGACCTCATCAATCATACCTGTCCATTTTACTTCCTTAGCAGTGCTATAATATGCGTAATACGAAACTGAATTTTTAGGCT